>DASQJV010000172.1:0-4084 GCA_035630855.1 Allosphingosinicella sp.
CTGGAGCGTGAAGTTGAACACCGCCGCGCCGTCCATCGTCATGACGGACTGGCGCCCCTCGTCCGCCGAATCGACCTTGAGCCCGCTGTTCGGGATGTAGAGCGCCCGACCGCCCGAACCGTCCGAATAGAGCTCGAACACGCTTTCGCTGGGCCGCCGCTCGACCAGGGCGACGGCGCCGGCATCGCCCATGATCGGAGCGACCGCGTGATCGGCCGCGTCGACGAAGCGGCTGGCGACGTCGCCGACCGCGACCAGCACCCGCTCCAGCCCGGCCTCGACCAGGCTGTAGGCGAGGGCGAGGCCGTAGACGAAGCCGCTGCAGCCGAGCCGGACGTCGAACGCCATCGAGGTCACCGGAAGGCCGAGCCGGTGCTGGAGCGCGATCGCCGAGGCTGGGGCGCTGTGGTCCGGAGTCTGGGTGACCAGGATCAGCCCGGTCACCGTTTCAGCGGCAACACCGAGGCCCGCGAGCAGCCGCCGGGCCGAGGCCTCGCACAGGTCGACCGTCGTCTCGCCGCCGGCGACGATCTGGCGCGAGTCGAGCCCGATCGCCCGCTGCAGCCGGGCGATCTCGCCCGGTTCCAGGCCCAGCGCGGGACCCTCTTCCTCGAACCGAACCGTCTTTTCGCCGACGGTGGTGACGATCCCGGAAATGGCGGCGTTGGCGAAGCGCAGGCGGGCCCGCGGAGTCTCATCGTTCATGGTGACGCTCCACATGGGCGACCCAATCGCTCCACCGGCGGAGCGGCGAAGCCGAGGCGTCGAAGATGGTCTCGTCGGCGAGCGGCACGTAGGCGCCGGTCTTCTCCTCGAGCAGGGTCTCGGTTTCCAGCAGGAGGTCGACGATCGTCATAGAATCGACCTGGTCGAAGACGTTGGTGTCGGGCCCGACCGCCTCGAGGTCGGGCGACCCGACATTCTCGTTGACCCGGCGCAGCGCTTCCCTGAGCGCCTCTTCATACCCGTCCATCAATTCACCTCCAGCACCGGGATGTCGCGCCTCGGCTTCGGGCCGTCCGCCAGCCGGTAGAGCTTGGTCCCGTCCGCGCCGGTCTCGACGAGCGCGAATCCGTTGCTCTCGTAGAAGGTCGCGGTCATCATGTTCTTCGCGGTCGGCCGGTAGCTGGCCCGGAGCGCCTCGTCGCCCGCCGCGGCGCAGGCATGGGCGAGGATGCGGTCCTCGACTCCGCGGCCGAGCGCCCGGCAGCTCATCAGGAAGGTCTCGATCTCGCCGCCGTCGACGATGACGACCCCGATCACGCCCATGTCGCCGAACCGGTCGACGAGGCGGACGTCGAAGACCTGCCCCGACTCCATCAGCGCCTCGATCTCCGCCTCCGAATGGCGGCGGGTGGTGAGGTTGAACTGGTTGGTCTTGTTGGTGAGCTGGGCGATGCGCTTGACCTGGGACCGGCGGTTGCGGCCGATCTCGAGGCGGATCTCCAGCGAATCGAGATAATCGTCCAGGCTCCCGGCGCCCGCCTTGGCGTCGGAGCGCAGCTTCTCCTGCCGGTATTGGGCGGCCTTGTCTTTGTCCTCGGCGGTCACCGACCAGGCCTTGAGCCCGTCGATCGAGCCGAGCAGGCCGAGCGCCTCGTCGGCCTTGCCGGCCTCGAACCGGTAGGTCTCCACCATCGGCAGAGCGGAGGCGACCTGCTCGAGCTCGAACGGATTGTCGTCGATGAAGACGAAGGATTCGAGGCCGAGGTTGAGCTCCTCGGCGATCCTCAGGATATTGTCGCTCTTCGGCTCCCAGTCGATCCGGACGGCGGCGAAATCGTCGAGCCCGAGCGGCATCTCGCGGCGGGCGAACAGCTCCTCGACGTCGGAGCGGTTGTTCTTGGTCGCCAGGGCGAGCAGGATTCCGGTGTCGCGGAGCCGCTTCAGCTGCTCCTGGAAGCGGCGGTAGACGAGGCCGGGATATTGGCGGTCGACGGCGACTCCCTCGACACCGTCCTCGCCGACGATCCCGCCCCACAAGGTGTTGTCGGCGTCGAGCACGACCACCTTCTTGCGGGCCGAATGGCGCTCGCGGATCGCCTGGCCGTAGGCCGCCGAGATGGCGTCGAGCGCCGGCCTGGTGTAGGGCATCCGCATCGCCAGCCGGTTCTGCAGGTTCAGGGCCCGCCCGGCGCCGAGCCCGGCGACGATCCCGCCGACGTCGACCAGCGATATGTTGGCCGCCTCGCGGGCGAGGCCGATCAGGGCCGAGTCGAGCGCGTATTGCTCGGCCAGGGCCTCGAGATGCGCTTCGCCGACGATCCGCTCGGGGCGGCGCTCGAGCGTGTTGATCAGGATCAGCGCCCGGCTGCGCTCAGCGAAAGCGCGGACGGCCGAGCAATGCGCCTCCATCCGGCGGAGCGGCTCGCCGGGAGCGGCCTCCTCGAGGAAGTAATCGGCGGTGAGGTGGAGGATGACGACGTCATGCTCCGCCGGACCGGCGAGCAATTGCGGCACCTGGTCGATGTCGTGGTGGGCGACCGAGAGCTCGAAGCCCGGAAGCCCGGGCTGGAGGCGCGCCAGCGGCCGCGTCAGCACGTCGCCCGCGAAGAGGATGGAGAGCGGCTTGGTCATGGACGTGGGAAGGGCGGTGACGGAACGGCTCCGATTGGCGGGACGACCTGGCGGGAAGCGGCTCTCTACCGCCGCTTGCGCGCGAGCGCCACCAGGTTTCCGCCTCCCCCGACCAGCCCCGACAGGGCCCAGACCAGCTTCAGCTTCGCGGACTCGTTCATCAGCGCGTGGGGGAGGCCGAAGACCGGATGGTCGTAGCGGCAGCCGAAAAGCTCCACTATCTCGAATCCCGCCCCCTCCAGAGCGGAGCGCAGCGCCGCCGGCGAATAGGCGATCATGTGATGCGGCGGGACGACCTCGCCATAGCCTGACGAGCGCGGGTTGGCCCGGCGCAGCTTCGCGGTCAGCCCCGAATCGTTGGGGACGTCGACGTGGAGGAGCCCTCCGGGCCTCAGGGCGGCGAAGGCGTTGGCGAGGAAAAGGTCGGCCCGAAGAACATGCTCGAGGACCTGGCTGAAGCTGACCATGTCGAAGCCGCCATTGGCCCGGACCGCCTCGTCCATGAGGGATTGCGGGTCGACTCCGGAGAAATCGGCCCGGACGACGGGCTTGCCCTCCGCCCGCATGGCGGCGGCCATGGCCTCGTCATATTCGACTCCCAGCCAGGTACAGCCCCGAGCCTCGAGCAGGTCGGCGAGCACGCCGTTGCCCGGGCCGATCTCGAGCCAGTGGCGCGGCGGTCCGCCGAGATGTTTCGAATAATGGGCAAGGCGCTTGTCGAGCAGGCCCTCGGTGACGTCGCGATGCCGTCCGTAATGCTCGCGAAGCAAAGTGAAATGGCCGGGCGCCGTCGCCACCACGTCCGATTCCGCCGGCCTCCTCGACTCGCCGATGACGAGCCCGCAGGCCGGACAGCGGCGGATGGCGGTTCCCCGGCGCTCGGTGACCAGCTCGAGCGCGCCGCGGCAGGCGGCGCAGGACTCAGTCGTGGCCATGATAATCGCGATACCATTGGACGAAGCGCGGCACGCCTTCGTCGATCGAAACGGTCGGAGCGAAGCCGAGGTCGCGCTGGATCGCGCTGATGTCGGCATAGGTGTCGCGGACGTCGCCCGGCTGCATCGGCATCAGCTTCTTCTCCGCCTCGCGGCCGCAGGCCTGCTCGATCAGGCCGATCATCCGGGTCAGCTCCTCGGAGCGGTTGTTGCCGATATTGTAGAGCCGGTGGGGGCCGCGGCTTCCGCCGGCTTTCTCCGCTCCGTCGTCGGGCGGCGGATTGTCGAGCGCCGCGACGACTCCGGTGACGATGTCGTCGATATAGGTGAAGTCGCGGCGCATATTCCCTTCGCCGAACACTTGGATCGGCTCGCCGGCGAAGATCGCCTTGGTGAACAGCCACATCGCCATGTCGGGCCGGCCCCAGGGACCGTAGACGGTGAAGAAGCGAAGGCCGGTCTGCGGGAGCCGGTAGAGATGGGCGTAGGTCTCGCTCATCAGCTCGTCCGCTTTCTTGGTCGCGGCGTAGAGCGAGAGCGGGTGGTCGACCCGGTCCTCGACCCGGAACGGC
>DASQJV010000173.1:0-5354 GCA_035630855.1 Allosphingosinicella sp.
GCTCCAGCGCTCGCCCACCTATATGGTGTCGCGCCCTTCCGAGGATAATATCGCCAATTTCCTGCGCAGGATCCTGCCGTCGAAGCTCGCCTACGGAATCGTGCGGTGGAAGAACGTCCTCCTGCAGATGGTCTTCTTCAAGCTCGCCCGGAAGCGTCCCGCCAAGGTCAGGGAGAAGCTGCTCGAGGAGGTCAGGAAGCTGCTTCCGCCCGATTACGACGTCGGCACCCATTTCACCCCGCGCTACAATCCCTGGGACCAGAGGCTTTGCCTCGTCCCCGACGCCGACATGTTCGAGGCGGTGAGCGAGGGCAGCGCCTCGATCGTCACCGGCGAGATCGACCGCTTCACCGAGACCGGAATAAGGCTCAAGAACGGCGAGACGCTCGAGGCGGACGTCGTCGTCACCGCCACCGGCCTCAAGCTTCAGCTGGCGAGCGACATCGCCTTCACCGTGGACGGCGAGGCGCGCGACCTGGCGAAGACTCTGAGCTACCGCGGGATGATGTTCAGCGACGTTCCGAACCTGTCCTATTCGTTCGGCTACACCAACGCCTCCTGGACCCTGAAGGCCGACCTCACCGGCGGCTATCTCACCCGGCTGCTCAACCATCTCGACAGGACCGGAAGCGAGATCGCCCTCCCCGTCCGCGAGCCGGGAATCGAGGAGGTGCCCTTCCTCGACTTCACCTCCGGCTATGTGCAGCGCGCCCGCGACGTCCTGCCCAAGCAGGGCTCGAAGAAGCCGTGGAAGCTCTACCAGAATTACGCGCTCGACATGTTCAGCCTCAAGTTCGCCTCGGTCGAGGACGGGGTGATCCGCTTCCTGCCCCGGGGCGCCGCCGCGGCGGAGCGGCAGGCCCGGGAGATGGAGGCGGCATGAAGCTCGAGGGGCGCACCGCCGTCGTCACCGGCGCCGCGAGCGGGATCGGCCGGGGAACCGCTCAGGCGCTTGCGAAGCGCGGCTGCAACCTCGCCCTCGCCGACCTCGACGAGGAGGGCCTCGCCGAGACCGCCGCCCTCGCCGCCAGCCACGGCGTCGAGATCAGCCGCCACCGCCTCGACGTCGCCGACCGCGAGGCCGTCGCCGCCTTCCCCGAGAAGGTGCTCGCCGCCCACGGCCGGGCCGACCTGCTGTTCAACAATGCCGGAGTCGCGATCGGAGGAACCTTCGAGCAGATCGCCGAGGAGGATTTCGACTGGCTGATGGAGATCAATTTCTGGGGCGTCGTCCGGATGACCCGGGCCTTCCTGCCGCTTCTGCGGAGCAGCGGCCAGGCCCGGATCGTCAACGTCTCGAGCATTTTCGGGATCATCGCCCCGCCCGGCCAGACCGCTTATTGCGCGAGCAAGTTCGCCGTCCGCGCCTTCTCGGAATCGCTTCGCCGCGAGCTCGAGGCGGAAGGGGCGAAGATCGGGGTCACCGTCGTCCACCCCGGCGGAGTCGCAACCTCGATCGCGAAGAACGCGCGGCCGCCGCGCGGCGCCAACGACTTCGACCAGGCGCAGAAGGACAGATTCGAGAAATTCCTGCGGATGCCGCCGGTCAAGGCTGGGGAGATCATCGTCGGCGGGGTCGAGAAGGACCGGCCGCGGGTGATCGTCGGCAACGACGCCCGCTTCATGGCGGCGGTCGAGCGGCTTGCGCCGGTATCCTATTGGAAGATCCTCGGGAGGGCCCTCAGATGATCCCGTTCCTGCTCGCCGGCGCCGGAGGCCTCGCCGCCCTCGGCGGCGGCCTCGCCGCCTACAGCGGCGCCACCGCCCGCAAGATCGAGAAGGCCGTTCCGCGCGACGGCGAGCTGATCGAGGTCGCCGGCCAGACCATCCATTATACCGATCAAGGCTCCGGCCCCGCCATCGTCATGATCCACGGCCTCGCCGGCCAGCTCCGCAATTTCGCGCGGGCGATGGTCGACGACCTCGCCCGCGACTATCGGGTGATCCGGATCGACCGCCCCGGCTCCGGCTATTCGCCGCGCCCGGCCTCGACCTCCGCCCGCCTCCGGGTGCAGGCCGAGACCGTCGCCGAGCTGATCCGGATCCTGAAGCTGGATCGGCCTCTGATCGTCGGCCATTCGCTCGGCGGCGCGCTCGCGCTCTCGGTCGCGCTCAACCATCCCGACGTGGTCGGGGGGCTGGCGCTGATCGCTCCGCTCAGCCAGGTCCAGGCGATCGAGGACGTGCCGGAGGTCTTCAGGGGGCTCGTCATCCGCTCGCCCGCCCTGCGCAGGGCGATCGCCTGGACGATCGCCACTCCGGTGGGGATGGCGAAGGCGGAGGCATCGCTTCGCGAGGTGTTCGCGCCCGAGCCGGTGCCGGCCGATTTCGGAACCGAGGGCGGCGGCCTGCTGGCGATGCGGCCGGGCAATTTCTACGCCTCCTCGTCCGACCTTTGCGACCTCGAAGGCGAGCTCGAAGGCATGGTCGAGCGCTATCCGACGCTCTCGGTGCCGGTCAGCATCCTCTACGCCGGCGCCGACAACCTCCTCGACTCCCGGCTCCACGGCGAGCGGACGGCGGCCGAGATACCGGGCGCGGCGATCGAGCTGGTCGAGGGCGGGCACATGCTCCCCTTCACCCGGCCGGAGCTGACCGCCGCCTTCGTCCGCCGCGCCGCCGCGAGGCTGGAGGAACCCGATGCCCGACGCGCTGCAGGCTGACTATATCGTCGTCGGAGCGGGCTCGGCCGGCTGCGTCCTCGCCAGCCGGCTGACCGAGGACGGCCGGACCCGGGTCATCCTGCTCGAGGCCGGAGGCGACGACCGGCCCCTGAAGCAGCCCTCGCAATTCCTCTCCAACGTGATGATCCACGTCCCCGTCGGCTATGCCGCGACCCTCAAGGACCCGAAGGTCAACTGGCTGTTCACGACCGAGCCGGACCCGGGCACGAAAGGCCGCACCCATGTCTGGCCGCGCGGCAAGGTGCTCGGCGGCTCCTCTTCGATCAACGCCATGCTCTACATACGCGGCCAGCGCGCCGATTATGACGGCTGGCGCCAGCTGGGCTGCGAAGGCTGGGCATGGGACGACGTCCTCCCCTATTTCCGGCGCTCCCAGCACCAGGAGCGGGGCGCCTGCGACATCCACGGAGTCGGCGGGCCGCTCAACGTCTCCGACCCGACCACCGGCCACGAAGTGTCGGAAGCGGTGATCGAGGCGTGCGAGGCGCTCGGCCTTCCCCGTCGCGATCCGAACGGGGCCGAGCAGGAGGGGGTCGGCTGGTACCAGGTGACGATCAAGGACGGGAAGCGCTGCTCGGCCGCCGTCGCCTATCTCCATCCGGCGATGGGGCGGCCCAATTTGCAGGTCGAGACGAAGGCCCTGGCCCACCGGGTGCTATTCGAAGGCCGGCGCGCCGTCGGCGTGGAGTTCGTCCAGGACGGGGTGAAGAGGGTGGCCCGGGCGAGCTCGGAGGTCATCCTGGCGGGAGGCGCGATCAATTCGCCCCAGCTGCTCCAGCTGTCGGGCATCGGCCCGGCGGCCCTGCTCCGCGAGCACGGCATCGAAATCGTGGCCGACCTGCCCGGAGTCGGCGAGAATTTGCAGGACCATTTCGTCACCGGCGAGACCTTCCGCCTCAAGCAGGGCATCGTCTCGGTCAACGAGCTGGTCCGGGGCACGCGCTTCCTCCGCGAGACCTTCAAATATATGTTCGGCCGAAAGGGCCTGCTCACCCTCTCGGCCGCTCATGTCGCGGTCTTCTGCAAGTCGCGCGAGGGCCTCGCCGAGCCTGACATCCAGTTCCACATCCTCCCCGCGACCATGGACCCGGACAAGCTCGCCAACGCCCAGAAGATGGAGCTGGAGAAGGAGCCCGGGCTCACCATCGCGCCCTGCCAGCTTCGGCCGGAATCGCGCGGGACGATCCGGATCAAGTCGCCCGACCCGTCGGCTTACCCGGCGATCCGGCCCAATTACCTGTCCGACCGTCTCGACCAGGAAGTGATCGTCGCGGGCCTGCGCTGGGGCCGCCGGATCGCCGCGCAGCCGGCGCTGGCCCGATATATCGAGCGCGAGCTGATGCCGGGGCCGGAAGCCGTGACCGACGAGCAATTGCTCGACCACGCCCGCACCTGGGGCACGACCATCTACCACCCGGTCGGGACCTGCGCGATGGGGCACGGACAGAATGCGGTGGTCGATCCGCGGCTCAGGGTCCGCGGCGTCGAGGGCCTGCGGGTAGTCGACGCCTCGATCATGCCGCGCCTGGTCTCGGGCAACACCAACGCCCCGACGATCATGATCGCCGAGAAAGCGAGCGACATGATCCTCGGCGCGCAGTCGCTCCGCCCGGCGGCCTGAACGCGCTAGAGGATGAAATCCGCCGCGCTGAGCGGAGTGGGTCCCTGCAGGGTGAGCTGAACGAGGAATTCGGGCATTCCGTCGCCGCTGGTGTCGCCCAGCAGGACCCAGCCCAACCCGATCATATTCTCGACACGAAGCTCCCCCGGCGTGCCGCTGAAGGCGTTGGTGCCGATCCAGGTGAAGGCCTGATCGCCCGCGGCGAGGATATTCGCATCGATGCGGCTGAGGTCGATCTTGTCGGTCCCCGGCGTGAAGTCGAGGATCTTGTCCATTTTCAACCCGTCCGATTCCGCCGTCGAATCGTAGCGGAACGTGTCGGCGCCGCCGTTGCCGGTGAGCTGGTCCGCCCCGAGGTTGCCGTGGATGAGGTCGGCATTGGCGCCGCCCTTCAGGATGTCGTCCGCCTTGCCTGCGAAGAGGCGAAGGAAGCCGTCGCTCTCCTGGCTTGCGTCGAGGATCATCGTCTCGCTCGCCATGAGGAGAGCCCCCGACACGGTCAGGGTCTCGCCCGGCTTCACGATCGCATTGGACAAGGTGAGGTTGTAGTCGAACTCGGTCCCCCCGCCCCTCGCGTAGCGCTCGTCGGTCGCGGAGGTCAGGGTCAAATTCTCGATGTTGGTGAACAGGCCGGTGTAGCCCGGCGCGTTGAAGTCGATCGTGTAATTGCCCCTCAGGAACATGCCGTCGTAGCCGGCGCCGCCGTTCACCGTGTCGCCGGTCGCGAACCTCTCCTCCGCGTAGAAGAAGATGTCGTTGCCGAGGCCGCCGGTGAGGGTGTCGACCCCCTTGCCGCCGTAGACGACGAACTTGGCGTCGGTCTCGGCCGAGCCGTCGAAGGTGAAATCCTCCCCCTCGAGCAAAGCCGCGCCGTTGATCTTCGCCTGCACCCCCGCCGCGAAATTGGCGTCGTTGATGGTCAGGACGTAGTCGTAGCGGTTGGTCCCCGGCTCGCCGAACGCCGTGTTCGACCCCGCGAGGAACGAGACGCCCTCGATCTGGGTGACGTTCGAGGTCAGGGTGACGGCGCCATAGGGGCCCTGCAGGAC
>DASQJV010000174.1:0-4459 GCA_035630855.1 Allosphingosinicella sp.
GGCGCCGGCGCCGCGACGCTCAACGCCGACAACATCGCGCTAAACGGAAGCCTCGGAGTAACGTTGAATGTTGGCGCGACGCACGGCGTCCAGGTGACGGGCGCGATCGCGTCTTCTTTCTTTGATTGCTTCGGCGGACGATTCAACGTGACGGCCGGCCCGGGCGCGGGCTCATGCGAGATCGCCGTCGGATCCGTTTTGCTAGGTGACGGCGCCGCGGCAACGGTCACGGTGCCCGGCACATTGTTCGCGAGCGGAGTCGTCAACATCGGCGGCGCCGCGGGAATTGCTGGCGGACTCACCGTAAGCGGCGGCAAGTTGCGGCTTCCGGCGATCGTTCCGACGTTCGGGCTCGGCATGTCCGCCGACCACGCCAACAACTATGAGTTCATTTTTTCCAATGCGATGACGAGCGACACGACGGTTTCGCTCAATCACTCACTCGTGACGATCGGTCAACGCGTTCGTTTCAACGCGCAAAAAGTGACGGGCGCATTCACTTATTATGTGCAGACCGGCGACGGCCGTGAGTGGGCGATGCGCAACAATGCCGCCGCCGGCACGACCGTCATCCTCGAGTTTGTTTCCGACGGCACCCAATGGGTTGTTGACGATTGGGCCACGTACAACGCGGTACGCAACGGCATTTGAAGGGGCGGCCGAACCATGGGCAACTTTCTCGATCTTCTTCTCGGCGCCGTCGTGCAAGACAACGGCGCCGAGTTTCCGAACCGACGGGCGATCAACTTCGTCGGGTTTCTCGTAAGCGACGACGAAGCCAACGATCGGATCCGCGTCGCGTCGACGGGCGAGGGCGGCACGCTCGTTTTGCTCGGCGACGTCAACGGCTCGCCCGATAACAATCGCGTTACTTCTATCAGTGGCGACGCCGAAGATTCTTCGGTTGCCATGTTCGCGACGTCGCTCTATTGGGATCCCGATGTTTCGGCGGGCGAACCCGAGATCAGTATTTCAACCGCGCCCGGCGAGAATGCCGCCCTCCAGATCATGCCGAGCTCGGGCGCCGTGCCGCTCGCGAGTAGCGCGCGCTTTCCCTCGTGCATGATCTGGAGGGCGGCGAAGAGAAGCGCTCGATGCGACGACGGTCGCGAGGGGGCGCTGCGTCCTCAGGGAGCGGAAGCGCCGATCACCGAGCGGAGCAGGGTTCGGGCGATCCGCTCGCGGGCGGGCGGCGGCAGGGCGGCGACGGCCTCGTGCATGGCGGCGGCTCCCCGGCAGAGATGGTCCGCGCTGGCGGCCGAGCGCAGTTCCTTGTCGAACAGCATGTCGCGGACCGGAACGTCGGGCTCGATCCTGGCGACCGCTGCCAGCCAGGCGGTGAAATCCTCCTTCGTCGCCTGCTCGGGCGCGCTCGCGGCTCGCGAACCGGCCCTCGCCGCCTCGACGAGAGCGACCCCATAAGCATCGAGCCCCGCCGGCGGTGCCCCGGCCAGCGCCTGGCTGCTGAAGAAGCCGCGATCGCCGACGGTGGCGCAGAGGCCAACGTCCTGCCTGCCCAGCGCGCGCAGAAGCGCGCCCTGCCGGGCCTCGATCGCGGTCAGCGCCGGACCGGGGGCGGCGAGGATGGCCGAGCTGCGGCTGCGCAGGAAGCGGTCGATCCCCGCATAGACGAGGCTGCGAGCCTCTGCCGGAGCCTTGCCCTTGACCGACTCGGCGATGGCCTGGTGGTCGGGCGGGAAATCGCGGCGGATCGCCTCGAGCGTCGCGCTCGGAGTCTGCGCCGCGGCCGGGGCGGCGGCCAAAAGGATCAGCAGGGCGGTAAGGAATCGCATGAGCGGAGCTTTCATCGAAGGGCTTGCTTCGGACTAATGCAATGCCCGGCCAAGGCAAGCGGTGGCGAACGCCCCTGACCGAAGCGCCTGTTCGGCGCCTAGTCGACGACGATTCTGCCGGTCATGCCGAAGGTCTTGTGGAAGGCGTGGCTGCATTTCAGGGGGTAATCGCCCGCCTTGGGGACGAGCGCGATGTCGCGGCTCCGGTGTCCGGGCACCTCGACGCTTCCCTTGTCCGCTGGATCGCGCAGCTGGGCCGCGGCGAAGAAAGCCGGCGCGGTGAAATCGTGGCCTCCCGAGCCGGCGTTGACGAGGTGAAGGACGACCGGACGCCCGGCCCGAAGGTGAAGGGTCGCGGGCGTGAAGTCGAAGCTGGACAATTTCACCTCGACCCTTTGGGCGTGCGCCCAGTCGGGCGCCTGGGCGGCGGCGGCGGCGGGCAAGGCGAACAGGACGAAGGCGAAGCGGCGGAGACGTGTCATCGCGGGCTCCTTTCCCGATGGAGCGATCCCCTGTGCGCAACGACCATAGCACCGCCCGCGACTCGAGGCGATTCAGCCCTCGACGACGATCTCGGTGCGCAGCGAATTGGCGATGAAGCAGCGCTCGTGCGCCTCGTGGTGGAGCCGGTCGAGGGCTTCGGCGGCAGGGGCGTCGCCGGCGAACTCGATTTCCGGGCGAAGCACGATCCGGGTCATCGCCATCCTGCCGCTCCCGTCCCGGCCCATCGTGCCGCGCGCTTCGTCGCGATAGGCGGCGATTTCGAACCCCGAGTCCCGCGCGAGATGGAGGAACCAGAGCATGTGGCAGGCCGAGACCGAGGCGACCAGGGCCTCCTCGGGATCGACCCCGGCGGGATCCGACATCGGCTCGGGAACGACGTGCGGCGAGGCGGAGCCCAAGACGACGGCGCCGCCGTCGAAGCTCAGGCTGTGGGCGCGGCTGTAGCGCCCCTCCCGGAAACCGCCGTCGGAGCGCCATTCCACCGTGGCGAGATAGTCGGCCATGGTGCTTCCTTCCTCCGTCGAGTCGCTTCCCGTCATTCCGGCGCAAGCCGGAATCCATGAACACCGGTGGATGCCTTCTTGTCGCCATCCGTGTTCATGGATCCCGGATCAAGTCCGGGATGACGGAAAGCGTCAAGCCGCCGTCTTCTCCAGGAAGGCCGCCTCGCGCTCGACCCAGCCGGCGAAGCTCGGCCGCGCCAGCATCCGCCCGGAGAATTCCGCGACCTTGGGATGACGGCCGGGATCGATCTCTATCCCGAGATGCCGCAAATTGGCGAAGGCCGTCGCCACGGCGATGTCCGCCAGCGTGATCCCGTCGCCGACCAGCCAGCCATTCTCCGGGATGGTCCGCTCGAGATAGTCGAGGATCGGCGGCAGCTCCTCCCGCTCGGCCTTGTCGGCGGTCTCCAGATCGCCCTCCCGGCCGAGGAAGCGCGGAGCGACGATCCGGTTGAAGAACATCTTCGCGCCGCACGCGCAGAGGATCGTATCGGCGAACTCGTCGAACCAGATCACCCGCGCCCGCGCCTCGGGCTCGGCCGGGATCAGCGGCGGGTCCGGATATTTCGCCTCGAGATAATGGATGATGGCCGAGGAATCGGAGATGGCGAAGTCGCCGTCGCTGAAGCCGGGAATCTTGCGGAACGGGCTCGCCTTGAGGAAATCGGGGTCGTCCGAGCCGAGGCCGAGCGGCTTGTGCTCGAGCTCGAGGCCTTTCTCCGCCCCGTAGGCCAGGACCTTGCGAACGAACGGCGACAGCGACGCTCCGTAGACGATCATGGCGAACCTCCCATTTTAAGTTTCAACACGCAACTAAACCGCCGCTTCCCCTATCGCAAGCGGCCGAAGCGCAAGCCGATCCAGAAGGTGCGCGGAGTCGCCCTTTCCGCGATTCCGTCGCCGCTGATTCCGGCGAGGATCCGGGCGTCGGCGATATTCTCGGCCCGCGCCTCCAAGGCCAGCCCGCGTCCGAGCGGGACCAGGCCCGCGGCGTCCAGGGTGAAGGCCGAGGGGAGGCGCTGGCTGTTGAGGTCGTCCTCATATTGCGACCCGGCGTAGCGCGCCGTTACCGAGGCGCGGGCGCCGCCGCCGCCCGCCCAGGCCAGGGTCGAGGACAAAGCATGGCGCGGAGTCTGCGCCGGCCTCAGGCCGTCCAGGGCGAGAGCGGCGCCGCTCGCCTCCACTTCGGAATCGACCCAGGACCAGCCCCCGGAGAGCGACCAGGCCCCGGCCGAGTAGCGGGCTTCGGTCTCGATCCCCCGGGCGTCGATGGAGTCGAGATTGCCGCGCTGCCGATAGTCGCCGCCGGCAGCGACGAAGCCGACCCCGGGAAAGGTACCCGGCCCGCGGCCCAGCGTCACGTTGGCGATCGCGCCTTCGAGGCGGTTGGCGAACAGGGTGAGGCCGATCCGCGCCCGCGGCGCCGGCCGCCACTCCACTCCCGCCTCGGCCCCCTGCAGCCGCTCCGGAGCGAGCTCGGCATTGGCCGCGGTCGCGTCGAGGCCGACCCGGAAGGGACGGTAGAGCTCGTTGAGGGTCGGCAGCCGCCAGCCGAGATAGGCGGCGGCGCGCAGCGTCAGGCTTTCCGCCGCGCGCCAGGCGATCCCCGCCCGCCCCGTCGGCTCCCAGCCCGAGCGGTCGCGGAAGTCCGTGTCGGTC
>DASQJV010000175.1:0-10784 GCA_035630855.1 Allosphingosinicella sp.
GAGCCATGCGCTGGTCCCCTGCGGGACGACCGGCGAATCGGCGACCCTGACGACCCCCGAGCACCGCCGAGTCGTCGAGCTGGCGATCGAGGGCGCCGACGGCCGGGTGAAGGTGATCGCAGGCTGCGGCTCCAACGATACCGCGCACGCCATCGCTCTGACCCGTTCGGCGAAGGAAGCGGGGGCCGACGCGGCCCTCCACGTCCCCCCTTATTACAACCGGCCCAACCAGGAGGGCATCTACGCCCACCTCGCGGCGATCGCCGAGGCGGTCGACCTGCCCATAATCCTCTACAACGTGCCGGCCCGGACGATCACCGACATCTCGGTCGAGACGATGGCGCGCCTCGCCAGGATCGCCAACGTGATCGGGGTCAAGGACGCCACCGGCAACCTCGCCCGAGTCTCCGCCCAGCGCGCGGCGTGCGGCGAGGATTTCGTCCAGCTCTCCGGCAATGACGACATGGCGCTCGGCTTCTCGGCGATGGGCGGCACGGGCTGCATCTCGGTCACCGCCAACGTCGCGCCACGGCTATGCGCGGAGTTCCAGAACGCCTGTTTGTCAGGGGATTGGAAGGCGGCCTTGAGACTCCAGGACAGGCTCTACCCGCTCCACGCGGCCCTGTTCACCGACGCCTCGCCGGGTCCGGTCAAATATGCGCTGTCGAAAGTTCGTCCGGATTTCTCGTCCGACCTGCGGCTGCCGATGACCCCGCCTTCCCAAGCCAGCCGCAAAGCCGTGGACGACGCTCTGGCGCACGCGGGGCTTTCATGAGGGTGGCTGCAAACGGGTGGGGCTGCGACCCGAACGGTTTCCTTTTCGTTCGTTCCTCCCCTATCTCCTGAATATGGTCCGCCCCCGTCCCGCCACGTTCGACAAGCAGAAGGTCGTCGCCGAGAACCGGCGCGCGCGCTTCGATTATGCGGTCGAATCGACCTATGAGGCGGGGATCGCCCTCACCGGCACCGAGGTGAAGTCGCTCCGCTTCGGCGAAGGCTCGATCGCCGAAAGCTATGCCGAGGTGAAGGACGACCAGGCCTGGCTGATCAACGCCAACATCCCCGAGTTCAGCCACGGCAACCGCCACAATCATGAGCCCAAGCGGCCGCGCAAGCTCCTCCTCCACGAGCGCGAGATCGCCAAGCTCCACGGCGCCGTCGCCCGCCAGGGCATGACCCTCGTCCCGCTCTCCATCTATTTCAACAGCCGCGGCCGGGCCAAGGTCGAGCTTGCCCTGGCGAGGGGCCGCAAGGCGCCCGACAAGCGCGAATATCAGAAGGAGAAGGACTGGAAGCGGGAGCAGGGCCGTCTGCTGCGCGACCGTGGCTGAGGACGGGGGCCGGATCGGCCGCTGGGCGCGGGCCAACATGCCGACCCGCGAGGGGCTGGCCGAGAATCGCTGGGTCAGGCCGTTCGGCCAGCGGGTCCTCCATTCGGAATTCTGGCGCTTCACCCGCCGCTCGGTGCCGCGCGGGGTCGCCGTCGGACTGCTGGTCGGCATCTTCGTCATGATCCCCGGCCTCCAGATCATCGGATCGGCGCTGCTGTGCATCCCCTTCCGGGGCAACATCCCCGTCTCCGCTTTGATGACCTTCCTCTCCAACCCGTTCACCACGCCCTTCATCCTCACCGCCTCCTATTTCGTCGGAAGCTCGCTCGGGCTCGGCGGGCATACCGGGGTTCCGGGGCGCGAGGCGACGATCCGGGAATGGTTCACCTGGCTCTTCTCCGACGCGGCGCTGGCGACGGTAAGCGGACTCTTCATCATCGCCGCTCTGAGCGCCCTCGTCGGCTATTTCGCCTCGATCCTGATCTGGCGCTGGTGGACGGCGCGCAAATGGCGGCGCCGGACCGGCAAGGTCGGGACGTAGCGGGCCAACGTCACGCCCGGCCGGAGGCTCTGTCTGCCGCCCGAACGGCGAGTCCGCATCTCGCAGGGGCTTGCCGAGCTTGACCTGAGGGAGAGAAGCGAAGGATGGGTCGGTCGATGTCGACCGCTCATCTTTCCGCTCCGGCCGCCCGGCCACGTCTCGGCCTCGCTCTGGTCGCGGTGCTCGCGGCCGCCGCCGCCTCTGCCGCCCTGCTCCTCTGGGCGCTCGACAATCCGGTTTTCGCGGCCGCCTTCTTCGCCGGAGCGCTCGCCGTCGGCATCCCCCTCCTGTTCGTCGGCCGCGGCGGCGCCTCGGCGCCGCTCGAGGCCGAGGAGCGGGGCGCCGATCTCGCGCTCGTCCGGGCCGGCCTCGAAGCCTCGTCCGACGCCGTCGCCGTGACCGACCCCGACGGCGCCCTGATCGCCGCCAACAGCCGCTACGAGAGCTGGTTCGGGATCCGGCCGCCGCTCGAGCTCCCGTTCGGCGACGCCTTGCGAGAAGCCCATGCCGCGGCCTGCCGCGACGGCCGGGCCGAGGCCGGGGGGCTCGAGTCGGGCGACCTGCGCCTGTCGGTCGAGGTGCGCTCCGCCGGCCACGAAGGCGGATCGCTCTGGCGCTTCGTCCGAAACGACGAGGAAGACGCGGCGGCCGAGGCCCGGACCCTGCTCGGCGGCGAGATCGGCCGCCGGCTCGCCAGGAGCGGGCTGATGGCCGCGCTGACCGCCGCCGACGGCCGGATCCTCGAGGCGAACGCCGCCTTCCACGCCCGGGCGGGGGGCGAGGCGGAGGTGGCGCCCGGCACTCCGCTGGTCGACCTGCTGGTGATGAGCGAGCAGCACCAGTTCCACTTCGCCCGCGAAGGCAAGGCGGGTGGAGCGCTTCGCATCCTTCAGGTGCCGCTGGCCGAGGAGGAAGGCGGGCCGAGCCTGTTCCTCCTCCTCGACGATCTCGGCGGGGTCGGCGTCGACGCCGCCCACAACATCAACGCCTTGCTCGAGATATTGCCGCTCGGCCTCGCCCTCGCCGACCGCGACGGCCGCTTCGTCTATCTGAACGGCGCCTTCCGCCGGGCCGCAGGCCTGTCGCGGACCGCGGCTCCGACCTGGCCGAGCGACCTCGTCGTCGACGAGGACAAGGCCGCGGTCGCCGATTCGATCCGGCGCTTCGCCCGCGGAGTCTCGATGTCGGGCGACGTCGCCGTCCGGCTCAAGGCCAATGCCGAGGAGCCGGTCGCCCTCACCGTCGCCGGCGCCCGCGGCCTCGGCGAGGCGGCGGTCCTGCTCTCCTTGAAGGACAATAGCGAGGAGGACCGTCTGAAGCGCCAGGTCGCCCAGGCGACCAAGATGCAGGCGGTCGGCCAGCTCGCCGGCGGGGTCGCCCACGATTTCAACAACATATTGACCGCGATCATCGGCCATTGCGACCTGATGCTGATGCGCCACGCGCCCGGCGACAGCGACTATGACGACATCCAGCAGATCCGCTCCAACTCCAACCGCGCGGCAAGCCTGACCCGCCAGCTGCTCGCTTTCTCCCGCCAGCAGACTCTCCGGCCGCAGGTCCTCCAGCTCCCCGACGTCATCGCCGAGGTCTCGACCCTGCTCAAGCGCCTGCTCGGCGAGCGCGTGAAGCTCCAGGTCAAGCACGGCCGCGGCCTCGGCGCGGTGAGGGCCGATCCGGGGCAATTGGAGCAGGTCATCGTCAATCTCGCGGTCAACGCCCGCGACGCGATGCTCGCCAAGGACGACCGGAGCCTCGGCCTGCTCACCCTGCAGACCTATTCCGTCACCGCCGACGACGTCCGCCGGATGGGCAGCGAGATCCTTCCGATCGCCGATTATACGGCTCTGCGCGTGTCCGACACCGGCACCGGAATCCCGCCGCACCTGCTGCCCAAGATCTTCGAGCCCTTCTTCACCACCAAGGAGGTGGGCAAGGGGACCGGGCTCGGCCTCTCCACCGTCTACGGAATCGTCAAGCAATCGGGCGGCTTCATCTTCGCCGAGAGCCAGCCGGGCAAGGGGACGAGCTTCGTCATCTATCTGCCCGTCCATCGCACCGAGGCGGCCAAGCCCGCCCGCAAGGTCCGCGAGCCGGCCGGCGAATTGTGGGGGACGGGCACCATCCTGCTCGTCGAGGACGAGGCCACGGTGCGGGCGGTCGCCGAGCGCGCCCTGACCCGCCACGGCTACAACGTCCTCCTCGCCGAGAATGGCGAGGCGGCGATCGAGATACTCGACCGCGAGAAAAGGGTCGACCTGATGATCTCCGACGTCGTCATGCCGACCATGGACGGCCCGACCACCGCCCGCGAGGCGCGGATTCGCCAGCCGGACCTGCCGATCCTCTTCATCTCCGGCTATGCCGAGGAGCAGCTCCGCCAGTCGATCGACCTCGAGCGGGTCGCCTTCCTCGCCAAGCCCTTCTCGGTCCAGAAGCTCGCCGAGGCGACGAGGGACGCGCTGGCGATGAAGTGAAATTCCTCCCCGAGCTTGCTCGGGGAGGGGGACCACCCGAAGGGTGGTGGAGGGGAAATTGGGAGTCGGCATTACCCCTCCACCGCGCTTCGCGCGGTCCCCCTCCCCGAGGCAAGCTCGGGGAGGAAGAAAAACTTGTTTCGCAAACGATAGTTACGCCTTAAGCGGACGTTCGTGACCGCCCGCTCCATCCTCATCGTCGAAGACGAGCCGCTGATCGCGATGATGCTCGAGGATTTCCTCGATTCGCTCGGCCACAAGGTCGCCGGCACCTGCGAGACCGTCGGCGACGCGCTCGACCGGGTCGGCCAGGGCGGCTTCGACATCGCGATCATCGACGTCAATCTGAACGGCGAGCAGGTCTGGCCGGTCGCCGACCGCCTCGCCGCCCAGGGCGTCCCCTACATCCTCGCCACCGGCGGCCATATCGAGCCTCCGCCCGAGCGGCATGCAAGCGTCCCCGTCCTCTCCAAGCCCTTCACCCTCGACGCGATCGAGCCGGCGCTGACCGAGGCCTGCGCGCGGTGAGAATTCCTCCCCCAGCTTGCTGGGGGAGGGGGACCGCGCGAAGCGCGGTGGAGGGGTTCTTTCTGAGCCAGCAATGCCCCTCCACCCCGGCGCTGCGCGCCGCGGTCCCCCTCCCCGAGCAAGCTCGGGGAGGAATTTGATGTGGAAGCTCCTCCTCATCCCCGTCTTCCTCTACGCCGCTCTGCTCGTCCTCCTCTTCGCCTTCCAGGCTCGGCTCGTCTTCCCGGCCGGCGCCGTCGGCGGGGCGGGGCCGCTCCCGCCCGGCGCCGAGCGCCTCGTCCTCGATACGCCGGACGGCGACCGCCTCCACGGGGTCCATCTCAGGCCGGAGGCGGCGGCTTCCGGAACCCTGATCCTGGCCTTCGGCGGCAACGGCTGGAACGCCGAGACGGCCGCCGCCTACCTGCACGGCCTCTTCCCCGAGGCGGACGTGGTCGCCTTCCACTATCGCGGCTACCGGCCGTCGACCGGAGCGCCGTCGGCCCGGGCCCTGATCGAGGACGCGCCTCTCGTCTACGACGCCGCCGTCGCTCGGATCCGTCCGGCCCGGACCGTCGCCGTCGGGCTCAGCGTCGGCAGCGGAGTCGCCGCGAGCCTCGCGCCCCGCCGCCGGCTCGACGGGCTGATCCTGGTCACTCCCTTCGACTCGCTCGGGAAGGTCGCGGCCGGCCAGTATAAGTGGCTCCCGGTGCGCCTGCTGTTCCGCCACGAGATGAAGGCGGCCGAGTGGCTGAGCGGCTCGACCGTCCCGACCGCGATCGTCGCCGCCGGCCGCGACGAACTGATCCCCGCCCCGCGCACCGACGGCCTGCGCCGCGCCGCCGGCCGCCTCGTCTTCGACCGCACCATCGCCGGGGCCGGCCACAACGACATTTACGACCGCCCCGAGTTCCGGGCGGCGATGCGCGAGGCGCTGGAGCGGGTTGGAAGGTGACGAATTCCTCCCCCAGCTTGCTGGGGGAGGGGGACCGCGCGAAGCGCGGTGGAGGGGTAATGCGGAGTCGGATTGCCCCTCCACCACGGCGCTTCGCGCCGCGGTCCCCCTCCCCGAGCAAGCTCGGGGAGGAACTCCAATTGCTCACCCCATCGTCAGAGCGTCGATCGCGCCCTGGAGGATGTAGGCGGCGGCCATCTTGTCGACCAGCTCGGCGCGGCGGGCTCGGCTGGCGTCGGCGTCGAGCAGGGTGCGGGTCACCGCCTGGGTCGACCAGCGTTCGTCCCAGAGCAGGATCGGGAGGCCGAGCGGCTTGAGGTTGCGGGCGAAGGCGCGGACGGACTGGGTTCGCGGCGAGTCGCTGCCGTCGAGGTTGAGCGGGAGGCCGACGACGAGCCCGGCGACCCGCTGCGCCTCGGCCAGCGCGCGCAGCTTCTCGAGGTCCTTGCCGAACTTGCCCCGGTGGAGGAGCTCGGCCGGAGTGGCGATCGTCCATTGCGAATCGCACAGGGCGAGCCCGATCGTCTTCGTGCCGACGTCGAGTCCGAGCAGTCGCCCGCCCTCGGGGAGCGAATCTCGATATTCGGCGGCGGAGGTCGTGATCATGGCTTGCCGAACGCCGCCACCCTGGCCGCCGCGTCCGCGCGCAGGTTCGACCAGAAAAGCGCGTAATCGTAGACGTGGTAATTGTTGCCCGGAAGGACGTAGGGACCGAGGTCAGGCGCGTCCTCGCCGATCAGGAGGAAGCCGCGGACGTCGCAGCGCGCCGGGACCCCCGGCGCCTTCAGCTCTCCCTCGGTCAGCGCCGCGTTGGGCACGAGCGTGCCGAGATTGGCGCTCGCCGGCGCCTCGCCGCCTTTCGCTCCGGTCAGCGGGTTGGTGCACAGCATCGGCGATCCCGCCCGGGAGAGGCCGGTCGGGCCGGCCGACTTGTCGTAGACGTCGGTGACCTGCTTCGGGTCGGCCGGCTCGGCGAAGCTCTGCCAGCTCACCACGCAGCCCGCCTGATCGCGCCGTTCGCAGGCCGGCAGGCCGAGCGAGGGCAGGTCGGCCGGGATCGAGACCGGCCAGCCGATCACATAGGCCGCGGCGATCCTCTTCGCCTCCGGCCTGCCGGCGATCCGCTCGGCGAGAAGGCGCATCAGGTGGAGGCTGCCCTGGCTGTGCCCGGCGAGGATGATCGGCCGGTCCTTCGGCGCCTGCTCGAGGAACTGCTCGAAGGCGGCGGCGACGTCGCGATAGGCGAAGTCGAGCGCCTTGCCGGCTTCCGCCCTGGTGGTCAGGAAGGCGCCGAAGGTCGCCTGCCGGTATTTGGGCGCCCAGACGCCGGCGACGCCGTTGAAAACGCTCGCCTGGCTTTGGACGAACAGCTTGGCGCGCCACTGGGATTCGGAATCGTCGAGCGGCGCGTTCCAGTGCGACGATTGCAGATAGGAGGTGGGGTGGATGAAGAAAGCCGAGGCCGGCGGGTTGCTTTCGCGCTTCAGGCCGGCCGGCATCCACAGAGCGGGGCTGTCCGGCATGTCCGGCCGGGCGATCCACAGCTTCCTGTCGGCATAGGCCCTCGGGGCAGGCGCGGCGCCCCCCTCGAAGGCGGCCGTCGGGACCATCGTGAAGCGGAGCAGCTCGGCTCCGAACAGCCGGTAGAGGAGCGCCGCGGCCATGACGAGCATGGTCAGGCCCGCCACCACCCACAGGAACCGCCGCGCCAGCATCAAATCCTCCCCGTCTGCATCGCCGCTGCACAAGCCCATGGCAGAAGGCGATGCAAGCGTTAGGATGAGGAAGGAGCAAGCGGATGGACGAGCAGCGCAGGACCGACCATGCTGCCTGGCCGCACCGGGCCGCGCTGCTCGCCGCGCTCGGCGCCGGTTTCGGCCTCCTCTTCCACTGGCTGGCCAACGGGCCCGACCGATCGCTCGGTGGGGACGATCCGCTCCGGGTCGCGGCTGCGGCTTTCCTCGCCGTCTCCGGGATCGTCTTCGCGGTCTCGCTGGAGCGTCGGCGCTGGCCATGGTCGGTCGGCTTCGCGGCGGTGGCCGGCCTGGTGGTGGCCTTCGTCGCCGCGTGGAACGGCAATCCGGACCATTGGGGCGCCGGTGAGGGCTGGCAGTTCGTCTCGGCCCTGCTCGCCGTGGCGATCGCGGTCCCGCTGTTCCAGTCGATCCGCGACGGCGACTCGCTTCGGCCTGAAACGCCGATCGTCCACGCCCATATCTGGACCAACCTCATCCTCGGCGCCGCCGCCGGTGCCTTCGTCATCGCCGCCGTCCTGCTCACCGTGCTTCTGGCCGCGCTGTTCAACCTGATCGGCATCGACCTGCTTCGCGACCTGATCGACCAGGGCTGGTTCATGATTCCGCTCGTCTGCGCCGCCTTCGGCGGGGCGGTGGGGCTGCTTCGCGACCGCGACCAGGTGCTCGGGACACTCCAGAAGGTCGCTCGGGCGGTGCTCTCCGTGCTGGCGCCGGTGCTCGCGATCGGCCTGGCGCTCTTCGTGCTCGCGCTGCCTTTCACCGGCCTGCAACCGCTTTGGGACCAGACCAAGGCGACGACTCCGATCCTGCTCGCCTGCATCCTCGGCGCGATCCTTCTCGCCAACGCCGTCGTCGGCAACGACCAGGGCGAGGAGGCGCGTTCGCCGGCTCTGCGCTATGCCGGGGTCGCGCTGGCTTCGGTGATGGCGCCGCTCGCTTTGGTCGCCGCGCTGTCGACCGGCAGGCGCGTCGCCCAATATGGCTTCACCCCCGGCCGGCTCTGGGCCTGCGTGTTCGTCTTCGCCGCCGCCGCCTTCGCGCTCGCCTATCTCTATGCCTTGGTGCGAGGCCGAGCCGGCTGGCCGGAGGCCCTGCGGCGGGCCAACGTCCGCCTGGCGGCGGGTCTTGGCCTGCTCGCCTTGTTCCTCGCCTTGCCGATCGTCAGCTTCGGCGCCATCTCGGCCCGCGACCAACTCGCCCGGCTCGAGGGGGGCAAGGTGGCGCCGGACCGTTTCGACTGGGCCGCGATGCGCTTCGATTTCGGGCCGTCGGGCCGCAAGGCGCTCGAAAAGCTCGCGGCGGCCGCCGACCCGGTCGTCCGCCAGCGCGCCCGCGAGGCGCTGCGTACCTCGACCCGCTGGGCGATCGCGCAGCCGCCGCCGCCGCCGGTGGCCGGCGGATCCTCGCCGGCCCTGCGCCTCCGGATCGAAGGCGCCGCGGCGGTGCCGCCCGAGCTCGCCGACCTCGCCGCCCGCACGTCCCATTGCTATGACGAGGATTGCCGGCTGGTCTTCGTCGGTCCGAAGCAGGCGGCGCTGATGCGTCCCGCCTGCCCCTCTTGCCAAATCTACCTGTTCGAGGGGCGACCGGACGGGACCTGGGGCCGGAGCCACCCGGAGCTGCCCGGGGTCCCGGACCGCTCCATTGCGATCGACGTCGACCGGGGCCGGGTCGAGCTTCGCAAGGTGGAGCGACGGCAGCTGTTCGTCGACGGGCGGCCTGTGGGGCAGGCGTTCGAATAGCGCTCCTTGCCGCATTGCAGCGCGAATGCTAGCGGCCCCCCATGTCCGTCGACGCCGCCACCGTCCGCCATATCGCCAAGCTCGCCCGGATCGCCGTCTCCGATTCCGAGGTGGAGGCGCTCGCGCCCGAGCTGAACAACATCCTCGGCTGGGTCGAGCAGCTCCAGGAGGTGGACGTCGAAGGGGTCGAGCCGATGACGGCGGTCATCCCCAACAAGCTCCGCCTGCGCGACGACATCGTCACCGACGGCGGCAAGCGCGACGACGTCCTCGCCAACGCGCCGGCCGCCGAGCACGGTTTCTTCGCGGTTCCGAAGGTGATCGAGTGACGAACCTCACCGACCTCGGCATCGCCGCGATCCGCGACGGGGTGCGCGACGGGACCTTCTCCGCGCGCGAGGTGGCCGAAGCGTTCAGCGCCGCGGTCGAGAAGGGCAGGGCGCTCAACGCCTTCACCGTCGAGACCCCCGAGCACGCCCTCGCCGCCGCCGATTCGGCCGATGCCGCCAGGGCCTCGGGCGAGCTGAAGCCGCTGTCGGGGGTCCCGCTCGGGATCAAGGATCTGTTCGCGACCGAGGGCGTCGCCACCACCGCCGGAAGCCGGATCCTCGAAGGCTTCAGGCCCCGCTACGAATCCACGGTCTCGGCCAACCTCTTCGCCGCCGGCGCCGGCATGCTCGGCAAATTGAACATGGACGAGTTCGCGATGGGCTCGTCCAACGAGACCAGCGCCTGGGGCCCGGTCCTCTCGCCCTGGCGGAGGAGCGACGGCGGCAATGCCGCCCTCACCCCGGGCGGAAGCTCGGGCGGATCGGCCGCCGCTGTCGCCGCCCGCCTCGCTCCCGGGGTCACCGGCACCGACACCGGCGGCTCGATCCGCCAGCCCGCCGCCTTCGTCGGGATCACCGGGATCAAGCCGACCTACGGCCGCTGCTCGCGCTGGGGGATCGTCGCCTTCGCCTCGAGCCTCGACCAGGCCGGCCCGATGGCGCGCGACGTCCGCGACTGCGCCATCCTGCTCGAAGCCATGGCCGGCTTCGACCCGAAGGATTCGACCTCGCTCGACCTTCCGGTGCCGAGCTGGGAAGCCGCCCTGAGCTCCGACGTCCGCGGCAAAAGGATCGGGATCCCGAAGGAATATCGGATCGACGGGGTCCCCGCCGAGATCGACCGGGTCTGGCAGAAGGGCATCGAGCTGATGCGCGACGCCGGCGCCGAGATCGTCGAGGTGTCGCTGCCCCATACGAAATACGCGCTTCCGACCTATTACATCATCGCCCCGGCCGAAGCCTCGTCCAACCTCGCCCGCTACGACGGAGTCCGCTACGGCCGCCGGGTGGCGCCGGAGAACGGCAACCTCACCGACATGTACGAGGCGACCCGCTCGGAAGGCTTCGGCCCCGAGGTCAAGCGCCGGATCATGATCGGGACCTACGTCCTCTCGGCCGGCTTCTACGACGCTTACTTCAACCGC
>DASQJV010000176.1:0-6046 GCA_035630855.1 Allosphingosinicella sp.
CGCTTCGGCTGGAGGCGGCCGGCCTCGCCCGCGGCCGCCGCTACGACATGCCGATGACCCAGGAGCAGATCGCCGACTGCACCGGCGTCACCCCCGTGCACGTCAACAGGGTCCTCAAGGAGCTCGGACGGCGCGGCCTCATCGAGCGCGAGAAACGCTCGGTCGTCATCGTCAACTGGGAGGGGCTTCGCGAAATAGGCGATTTCAACACGCGGTACCTCCACCTGGAACATGGCGGACCGACGGGGCTGGAATCCGCCCGCTGATTCCGGCGTCCCGCAAGCAACGGGAAAACCTCCATAAAATCGGCCACCTAAATCTAGGTAAAGGTATTGCCGACTGAGGGAGGTTATCGACGCGGCGGGGGAGGAAGCGCATCGCCACTCCGGTTCGATGCGTCCAGCCGTGAAACGGAGCTGTCGTGGCGGAGGTGCATCCGACATTTCAAGCCATGGTGCGTCGCCTCGAGCGCCGCTCGCCGCTCGGCGAGTCGGGCCGGCGGGCGCTGCACGGCCTTCCGCACCAGCTGCGCAGGCTGCCGGCCTCGGCCCACATCATCCGCGACGGCGACCGGCCGGAGCATATCAGCCTGCTGCTCTCGGGCTTCGCCCATCGCTACAAGCTCACCGGCGAAGGCGGCCGGCAGATCATCTCGATCCACATGGCGAGCGAGTTCGTCGACCTCCAGAACGGCCTGCTCGGAATCGCCGACCACAGCGTCCAGACCCTCACCGACGCCGAAGTCGCGCTGATCCCGCGCCCGGCGGTCGAGGAGCTGGCGCTCGGCAACCCCGAGGTCGGGCGGACCTTGTGGATCGACACCCTGATCGATGCCTCGATCTTCCGCGAGTGGGTGGTCAATGTCGGCCGCCGCGACAGCCGCGCCAGGGTCGCCCATTTGCTCTGCGAATTCTCGCTCCGGCTCGAGGCGGCGGGGCTCGCGGCCAACCACCGCTACCAGCTGCCGATGACCCAGGAGCAGCTCGCCGACGCGGTCGGGCTGACCTCGGTCCACGTCAACCGGGTGCTGAAGCGGCTCGCCGAGGAAGGCCTGATCAGCCGCGACCGGCGGCGGATCGTCATCGAGGACTGGAAGCGCATGCGCGACGCCGGCGACTTCAACGAGCGCTATCTCCACCATGACGGCTTCGCCGTCGCGGCTTGATCCAAATAGTTGCGCCTTTCCTCCGAATCGGAGACAATCGGGCCGCTGTAGAGTACCACCCCGAGTCGGGGGATCGGTCGAATGTCCCGCCAGGATCGGATCAGCCACCATGTCGATCGCGCGTTCGAGGAGCTCGACCGCGCCCGAAGCGCGGCCTCGCCGGAGGCGGCGATCGCCCATCTCGCTCTGTCCGAGCTCCATCTCGGCCGGATGAAGGCGCTCAGCGATCCGGTGGAGCGGCCGGTGCTTAAGCTGGTCGAGTAGACCGTAGAGGATCACTCTCAACCCTTCGCCCTGGCCTGAAAATCCTCCCCATGCTCTGCATTGGGAGGATAGCAACCGGGCTTGCCGAACGCCCGGGCTTGGGTCACCTAGGCGCGCAACCCCGGGAGACCCGCCGATGCGCCAGCCTTTATCCGCCGCCCTCGCCGCCGCCTTCCTCGCCGGCTGCGCCGCCGAGGCCCCGCCGGAGCCGGCTTCGTGGAGGCCGGCGCCGGTGGCCGGCGCGCCCGATCCGGGCAAGGTGGTCCAGGAGGCCCCGGCCGACGCCTGGCGGCCGGTCGATCCCTCGAACCTCCTCGTCGTCGAGCTGAAGGAAGGCGGCCGGGTCGTCATCGAGCTCGCGCCCGAAATCGCGCCGGTCCATGTCGCCAACGTCCGCGCCTTCGCCAGAGCGGGCTGGTGGGACGGAGCCGCCGTCTACCGGGTCCAGGACAATTACGTCGCCCAATGGGGCAATGGCGACGCCAAGACCGAGCTTCCGGCGGGAGTCGTCCGCCGGCCGCCGGCCGAATATGATCGCGGTCTGGCCGGGCTCCAGGTTCGCCCGCTCGGCTTCCCCGACAGCTATGCGCCGATGGTCGGCCATGCCGACGGCTGGCCGGTCGGCTACGACCCCGTCCAGGGCCGCGCCTGGCTCACCCATTGCTACGGCTATGTCGGGGTCGGCCGCGACCTCGCGCCGGACACTGGGACTGGGGGCGAGCTCTACGCGGTGATCGGCCACGCGCCGCGCCACCTCGACCTCAACATCGCCGTGATCGGCCGGGTCGTCGAGGGAATCGCCTTGCTCTCCGCCCGGCCGAGGGGCACCGAGGCGCTGGGCTTCTACAAGGAGCCCGCCCAGCATGTTGCGATCCTCAGGGCCAGGCTCGCCGCCGACATGCCGGAGGGCGAGCGTCCCGCCTTCGAGGCGATGCGGTCGGACAGCGCCGCCTTCGGCCAATATGTGACCGGCCGGGCCAATCGCGGCGGCGACTTTTTCCAGCGCGCGGCCGGCGGAGTCGACATCTGCAACGCCCAGGTGCCGGTGAGGAAGGCGACGCAATAGCCGAACTAATTCCTCCCCGAGCTTGTCGCGGGGAGGAATGAAAAAGGGGACGGCGTCGACCGTCCCCTTTCATCGAGGAAACTTACGCGCCGGCCCCTCGCGTAGGGATGATAAGGGGCCGGCGCGACGGCGGCCGCCTCGGGGGCGCCGCCAGCGATGGCTAGGCCGCGTAGGCCTGCTCGTTATTGGCGAAGGTCGGGCGGCGGATGGTGCGGACGATGGCGCCGCCGGCGATCATCGGCGCGTTCTCGAGCGGCAGGGCCGTGGTGCAGAAGGCGCATTCCGCCATCGACCGGCCGATATACCAGTGCGTCCGGCCGCAGCCGGGGCAGTAATTGGTCTCATGCTCGCGATAGACGATATGATAGCCGCGCTGGTCCGCCTGGGGGATGATGCAGCCGCCACGCGCCTCAAGGATACTCGTCGCCATTACTTTGGCTCCCTTTCCACTCACTTGCGGCCCCAACGACCGACGAGTCTGAAGAGTTTCATGGCTTTAAGATGAACGGAGCGCCGCAAGGGGTGCGCGGCGCCTCGCGGGAACGGCCGAAAAGCCCGGAAAACTGCGGCGATGAAGCGTTCGGAAGCGGCGGCGAATCGTGGGCCAAAAAATTTTCGGACGACCCTCGTTAACCTTTCGAGGCCCGATTCGGGGGCGTCAGAGCTGGATCTTTTCCTTGCGCCGGACCCCGGCCTTCTTCTCGATCGAGCGGCGGCGGCGCTGGTGGATCGCGACGGCGGTGACCGGAAGCGCGAGCGCGCCCAGCACGAGCGACGTCACCAGGACCACGGTTCCCAGCTCCAACCCTTCCATCGATCACTCCTCCGACGCGCGTCACTCTCCCGGCGCCGGCGCGGGCCGGGATGCGGACAATATATAGGGAAGGACCGAGCGCCCGTCATCCCGGTGCGGGGATGACGGGCGGCCCCCAATCCTTCCGGGAAACTATTAGAACCGTTTCGCGAGTGATCCAATCGACTCCGGCGGCGGGCCGGCCGTATCATGGGCCACCAACAAAGGGAGGTTTCCATGGCGACTCCGACAGGCGGGCAGGTCAGGCCCTATGGCGTGGCGATCAGCGACGCGCTCAGCGATCCCAGTTCGACCCTCGAGGACCTGAACGCGCTTCGCGACCAGGGCCGCCGCGAGCTCGAGCAGACCGGCGACCTCGCCGGAGCCCTCGAGAAGCTCGAGGCCGAGATCCAGTCGCGCGGCGGCCAATATGCCAAGCCGGGCGGAGGCGTGGTTCCCCTCTACGGAGTCGTCATCCACGACGCGCTCAGCGATCCGCAGACGTCGCTGGAGCGGCTCACCGAGCTTCGCGACCAGGGCCGTCGTCAGCTCGAGGAGCAAGGCGATCTTGCCGGCGCTCTCGAAAAGCTCGAATCAGAGATCAGCCGCCGCTGAACCGGAGGAGAGAGGCATGACAGAAGCAGCCAGGGGGCCGATTCCCCCCTACGGGGTCGCGATATCCGACGCGCTCAGGGATCCCAATACCAGCCTCGACGAGTTGATCGCCCATCGCGATCATGCCCGCGAGGTGCTGGCCGCCCAGGGCGACCTCAGGGCGGCGCTCGAACGCCTCGACGCCGAGATCCAGCGCCGCGGCGGCGGGTATTGACGTCATGGCGGATGCCGGCGGCGCCCGCCCGGAGCCGGTCCGAATCCGCTCCGAGGCGGACCGCCGGCTCCGTCATCCCGTCCACGTCGTCTGGGAGCTGACTCTCGCCTGCAACCTGCGCTGCGCCCATTGCGGCTCCCGCGCCGGCCGCCCGCGCAGCGACGAGCTCAGCACCGACGAGATCCGGGCGATCGTCGCCGAGCTGGCCGCGCTCGGCACCCGCGAGATCAGCCTGATCGGCGGCGAGGCCTTCCTCCGCCGCGACTGGCTCGACATCATCCGCGCAGTCGCCGAATCCGGGATCAAATGCGGGCTCCAGACCGGAGGCCGAGCGCTCAGCCGGGCCAAGATCGAGGCGGCGGTCGACGCCGGCCTCACCTCGGCCGGGGTCTCGGTCGACGGCAACGAGTCGGTCCACGACCGCTTGCGCGGAGTGCCCGGAAGCTTCCGCCAGGCGCTGGCCGCGATCGAGGAATTCGCCCGAGCCGGGATCACCCCGGGCTGCAACACCCAGATCAACCGCCTCTCGGCGCCGGTGCTCGAGGAGACCTACGAGGCGATCTACGCCGCCGGGGCCCGGATGTGGCAGATCCAGCTCACCGTACCCGCCGGCAACGCCGCCGAGCAGGTCGACCTCATCCTCCAGCCCTGGCAGGTGCCGGAGACCTACGACACCCT
This sequence comes from Allosphingosinicella sp., assembly GCA_035630855.1. Taxonomy (GTDB): domain Bacteria; phylum Pseudomonadota; class Alphaproteobacteria; order Sphingomonadales; family Sphingomonadaceae; genus Allosphingosinicella. Next base: position 4,796 of record DASQJV010000176.1, read on the forward strand.
CGCCCGCCTGTTCGAGCGCGGCCGCAAGGCCGGCTTCCGGCTCTTCTCGGGCAACAATATCGGCTATTTCGGCCCCTACGAGCATCTCTGGCGGACGATGACCGACGAGCCGGCCTATTGGGACGGCTGCGGCGCCGCCGAGAGCGGGATGGCGATCGAGGCCGACGGGGTCGTCAAGGCCTGCCCCTCGCTCCACAAGGGCGAATATGGCGGCGGCAACATCCGCGACGGCGGCCTCACCGAGATCTGGCTGGCGATGCAGGAATCGGTCCGCCCCAATGTCGAGCGGCCGGCCTGGGGCTTTTACGGCACCTGCTATTACAAGTCGGTATGCAAGTCGGGCTGCACCTGGACGGCGGGAGCTTTGCTCGGCGTTCCGGGCAACAATCCGATGTGCGACCACCGCGCCCGAACCCTGCGCGACGCCGGCCTCCGCGAGCGCTTCGAGCAGGTCGCCCCGGCGCCGGGCGAGCCGTTCGACCAGGGGCTGTGGCGGCTGACGCTCGAGACCGTGGAGGGGGTGGAGCTTCCGGAGAGCGCCTATCCGGTCTCGAAGCAGCCGAGGAATCCGGACGGCGAGATCCTGCTTTGCCGGGGCTGCGGCCATTATTCCTTCGCGGGCGACGAAGGCTGCATGAAATGCGGCTCGACTCTGGTCGCCGAGCGGCCGCGCGGCGATTTCGCCGGCCCGCAGGAAATGGAAGGGGTGCTCGGCCGGCTGGCCGAGATCGACGCCCGCCATGCCAAGCGGCTGGCCGAGATCAGGGCGTCCCGCGCCGTCCCGGCCGAATAGCGCCCCGGCGAAGGCCGGGGTCCAGCGGCGCTGACTGAGGAACTGGGTCCCGGCCTTCGCCGGGAAGCGGCTGGGCTCAGCGCCGCTCAGGCGCGACGCAGCCGGCGACGAGATAGAGGAGGATCGCGACCGGGCCCAGCACGAACAGGCTGAGGACCGCGGCCAGTCGGATGAGCGTCGCGTCGGCTCCCGTCGCGTCGGCGAGGCCGGCGCAGACGCCCATCATCTTGCCATTGGCTTTGTCGAGGGTGAAAGGACCGTTCATGGCGCCTTTCCTTCACTTTCGTGGCGATTTCTCGCGATTAATGGCGATTAGTGGCGTTTCGTCCGTGGTCCGGACGCTCAGACGAGCTGAGCGGCCGGGCCGACGGCGGCGGAGATGAACAGGGTCGCGGCGAAGATGGCGCCGATGGCGGAAACCGCGATGTGCTGCAGGCTGTTGAGGTTGAAGGTCATTT
>DASQJV010000177.1:0-6706 GCA_035630855.1 Allosphingosinicella sp.
TGGCGAAGGCCTAGCTCGTCATTCCGGCGAAGCCCGGAATCCATGGACACGGCAGTTCGAGGTTTCCAAGGACGGTGTTCATGGATCCCGGATCAAGTCCGGGATGACGGCCAGTGGCCGACTCGCAGGTGTGAAAAGGAAAGGGGCGGACGGCGGGACCAGATAAACCGCTCGTCCGCCCCTGTTCGTGTGGAAGCGTGTGGACGCGGATAAAGATACACGCACCGTGCCAAAGCGTGCCGTTCGCGGATTTCCAGGGCTTGCAATGGTTTACCGGATTTAACCTCTCTTGCTTATTGTAAAGCGGCCCGACAGCGGTTGTTGCATGACCGTGTCATTCATCGGGCGTTCAGCGCCCGAAGCAGAATTACACATGTAATCGACAGGGAGGGTGAGGCCGTGGAGAGAATCGCCGAAGGCGAATATGCGGTGATGGAGGTGCTCTGGGACGAAGCTCCCCTGACCGCCGCCGACGTCGCCGCCAGGGTTCCGGAGGACCGCGGCTGGAGCCTCGCCACGGTCAAGACCATGCTCTCGCGCCTGCTCGCCAAGGGCGTTCTCAGCCACGAGGAGGACGGCCGGCGCTATCTCTACCGGCCGACCATCCGCCGCGAGGATTATGTCGCCGAGGAATCGGGCCGGCTGATCGACCGGATGTTCGGAGGGCGGGTGCCGGCCCTCGTCGCCCAGCTCGCCGCCCGCGACAAGCTGACCGCGGCCGACATCGCCGAGATCGAGACGCTGCTGAAGGCGCTCAAGTCATGATCGGCTGGATGATCGAGACCCTCGTCGCCGTCACCCTGCTGATGATGATGGTGCTCGTGCTGCGCGGACCCGTCGCGCGCAGCTTCGGCGCCGGCTGGGCCTATGCCCTGTGGGCCGTGCCGGCGCTCCGCCTCGTCCTGCCGCCGCTGCCCCAGCTGGCGCCGGACGTCTTTCTTCCGCCGGTCGTATCCTTCATCCCGACGGCGGCGGAAATGGCCGCACCCCTGCCGGCCGAGGCCGGACCCGGGCAGTGGGTGCCCTTCATGCTCGCGATGTGGGCCGGGGGTGCGGTCATCTTCCTGGTCCTGCAATGGCTCGGCTATCGCGCCTTCCTCGGCCGGATCCGGGACAGCTCGCGCCCGGCGCGGCCGCCCCTGTTCGGCGGGATCCGGACCTGGATCAGCGATTTCGTCGACGGGCCGCTGGCGATCGGGGTGATCGAGCGCCGGATCGTCCTGCCGGGCGATTTCTCGAGGCGCTACAATCCCGTCGAGCGTCGGCTCGCGCTCGAGCACGAGCTCGTCCACCACAGGCGCGGCGACATCTGGTGGAATTTGGCCGCGACCCTGATCCTCGCCCTCTTCTGGTTCAATCCGGTCGCCTGGCTGGCCTTCCGGGCTTTCCGGAGCGACCAGGAGCTGGCCTGCGACGCGGCGGTCGCCCGCACCGCCTCGCTCGACGAACGGTGCGACTATGCCCGCGCCCTGGTCAAGTCGGCGAGCCGGCCCGGACTGATCGCCGCCTGCGCCCTCAACCCGGCCGGAGAGCTCAAGCGCCGCCTGCGGATGATGCGCGACCACCGGGCGAGCCCGCTGCGCTCCGCCGGCGGAATCGTCGCCCTGGCGGCCTTCGCCATGGCCGGCTTCGCGGTCGGAAGCTCCGGCCGGCCGGCCTCGGAAGAGGCGGCGGCCGTCCTTGCCTCCGCGCCCTCCGCAATCCTTTCCTCCCCGGCACCGGCGGGGCCGGCGGCGGCTTCCGAGCCGAGCCCGGCCGTCGCCGCCCGCCGCCCGGTTCGAGCCGCCGCCGTCCGGGCCCCCGCCCGGCTCGAGGCGGAGCCGGCGAGCTTCGAGTCGGCCGAGGCTCCGGCGCCGCGCCCCTCGGCGCTCGCCTCGATGGCGGTGATGCTTCGCCGGCTTCCCAGCTCCGCCGTCGCGCCGCGGGTGGTCCACACCTTCGCCTTCGCTCAGCCGCTTCCGGCCCCGGGCCAGGGCGAGGTGGTCCGGTTCAGCCGGCAGATCCATTCCGAAGCGCACGTCGTCACGGTCGGCCAGGCGCTCAGCCCCGAGCAGGTCGACGAGCTTCGGCGCGCCGTCATCCAGGCCGCCGCCGAAGGACGCGCGGTCAAGCTCCGGGTCCAGCGCGCCGACAAGCCGGCCGAGGGCGGCGGCGGCGGAGTCAACGCCTTCGACATCAACATCCAGACGCTCGTAAAGGGAGAATGACGCGATGAACCTCGATCCCAGGCTCGGCCTCGCCGCCGCCGCCCTTCTGCTCGCCGGAGCCGGCGGCGCCGCGCTCGCCCATCCCCATCCGGACGGCGACGGCGACAAGACGATGAAGCGCATCGTCATCATCGAGGACGGCAAGGGCGGCGAGCATCACGCCAAGGGCGAGCGGATCCGCCGCTTCGAGATGCACGGCGACGCCGCCATGGTCGACTGCGACGGCGGCGAGAAGGTCGTCGAGGAAGGCGCCGAGCAGGACGGCAAGAAGACCAAGGTCATCATCTGCACCAAGGGAACGCCGACCGCGATGACCGCCGAGCGGCTCGAGAAGGCGCTCGCCCGGATCAGGGACAATGACGAGCTAAGCGACGAGCAGAAGGCACGGATCGAGACCGCGCTTCGCTCGGCGATGGAACGGGCCCGCAGCGCCCGCTGAGGGCAAGCGCGACTCGGGGAAAGGGCGGGAGGCCCCAAGACTCCCGCCCTTTTCTTCTGCCCGCTTGGTTTTCGACGCCGCCGATGCCACATCGGCGGGATGGATGCGACGGGCAGGGCAGAGCGGCTGGGCCGCCGGATTCGCCGGGTCCTCGCGCCCAATCCGTCGCCCTTCACTTTTACCGGCACCCAGACCTACATCGTCGGCGAGGGCGAGGTCGCGGTGATCGACCCCGGCCCGGACCTTCCCGATCATCTGGACGCCCTGGCGGAGGCCCTGGAGGGCCAGCGAGTCGCCGCGATCCTGTGCACCCATACCCATCGCGACCACAGCCCGGCGAGCCGGCCGCTCGCCGAGTCGACCGGAGCCCCGATCCTGGGCTGCGCCCCGCTCAGCCTCGAGGATGAAGGCCCGCGCTCCGACGAATCCTTCGACCGGAACTATCGCCCGGACCGGATCCTCGCCGACGGCGAACGGTTGGGCGGCGCGGGCTGGACGATCGAGGCTGTGGCGACCCCCGGCCATACCTCCAACCATCTCTGCCTGGCGTTCCCCGAGGAGGGAGCGTTGTTCACCGGCGACCACGTCATGGGCTGGTCGACCACCGTGGTCGCTCCGCCGGACGGAGACATGGCCGACTATATGGCGAGCCTCGAGCGGCTGCTTCGGCGCGAGGACCGCATATATTATCCAGCGCACGGCCCCGCGGTGGAGGATCCGCACGCTCATGTCTGCCGGCTGATCGAGCATCGACTCATGCGAGAGCGGCAGATCGTCGGTCGTCTCGAACAAGGCGAGGGGCGGATCCCGGCCATGGTGGCCGACATGTATGCCGACATCGACCCGCGGCTGTTCCCGGCGGCCGGCCGGTCGGTGCTCGCCCATCTCGTCGACCTCGAGCGGCGGGGTCTCGTCCGGACCGAGGGGGATAGATGGATCCTCGCCGACTGAAGTTGAAGCCGCAGCTGCTGCTGCCGGCGCTCGGCCTGCTCCTGCTCGGCCTGGCGCTGGGCTGGGGCCTTCGCCCGCCGCCGGCGGCGGCGAAGCCCGATGCCGAGGCGATCGCGGTCGCGGCCCTGCTGTCGGTGCGCGATTCGGGCCGCGTGGTCCCGTTCAGCGCCCGCTTCGTCTCGGTCGCGAGCGCGAGCGAGACCCATCTCGGACTCACCGCCCGCAAGACGCTGATCATGCCGGGAATCGTCCGCTATGGAGTGGACCTCGCCCGGCTGCGGCGCTCCAGCCTCGCCTGGGACGAAGCCAGCCGGACTCTTTCGGTCACCCTTCCGCCGCTCGAATTGTCGGGACCCGAGATCGACCTCAACCAGGTGCAGGAGAGCTCCGAGGGCGGCTTCGTCATGGCCCTGGCCGGGTCCGAGAAGGAGCTCGACAGCGCCAACCGGCGGGCCGCCCAGGACGAGCTGATGCGCCAGGCCCGCGAGCCGCGCCCGATGCAGATCGCCCGGGCCGCAGCGATGCGCGACGTGGCGAGGGCCTTCGCCTTGCCGCTTCGGGCCGCGGGGATCGAGGCCAGCGTCGCCGTCCGTTTCGTCGATCCGGCCGGCAAGGAGGAAGCGGCATATCTCGACCGCCCCCGCCCGCTCGAAGCCAGGCTGAGCGACCGCCGGGCGGAGCAATAGTCCGTCATCCCGGGCTTGACCCGGGATCCATGAACACGGGCGCAATCGAGTACCCACCGGCCTTGGTGTTCATGGATTCCGGCTTTCGCCGGAATGACGATGATTGAAAAACCGTCCCTTGCCGCCTATCTCGATCCTCTCCACTCCGCGCCTTTCGAGACCACGGTCGGGGCACGCGAGGCTGAACTTGGCAAAACCAGGGAGACGGCCGGCCGGGGGCTGCGTCTCCGACCCGGGAGTGGCATCATGAACGCACCCAGCCAGAGCCTCAGGGGGCTCGACCTCGCTGCTGAGATCGACCGGCTGCGCAAGGAGCGCAACGCCGTCATCCTCGCCCATTACTACCAGACCCCGCAGATCCAGGACCTCGCCGATTTCGTCGGCGACAGCCTCGATCTGTCGCGCAAGGCGGCCTCGACGACGGCCGACGTCATCGCCTTTTGCGGGGTGCGCTTCATGGCCGAGACGGCGAAGATCCTCTCGCCCGAGAAGATCGTCGTGCTGCCCGACATGAATGCCGGCTGCAGCCTCGAGGACAGCTGCCCGCCCGACCAGTTCAAGGCGTTCCGCGAGGCCCATCCGGACCATATCGCGCTGACCTACATCAACTGCTCGGCGGCGGTGAAGGCGCTGTCCGACATCATCGTCACCAGCTCCTCGGCCGAGATCATCCTCTCCCAGATCCCGAAGGAGCAGAAGATCATCTTCGGGCCGGACAAGAATCTCGGCGGCTATCTCGCCCGCAAGACCGGCCGCGACATGCTGCTGTGGCCGGGCGTCTGCATCGTCCACGAGGCCTTCTCGGAGACCGAGCTGCTCAAGCTCAAGGCGCGGCATCCGGGCGCCCCTGTGCTTGCCCATCCCGAATGCCCGCCGCATATCCTCGACCATGCCGACCTGGTCGGCTCGACCAGGGCGATCCTCGATTACGCCTTGTCGTCGCCGTCGGAGGTGATGATCGTCGCCACCGAGCCGCACATCATGCACCAGATGGAGAAAGCGGCGCCGCACAAGACATTCATCGGAGCGCCGGGCGCCGACGGCAATTGCAACTGCAACATGTGCCCATACATGGCGCTCAACACGATGGAGAAGCTCTATTTGGCGCTTCGCGACCTCGAGCCGCGCATCGAGCTCGACGAGGATTTGCGGCTGGCGGCGAAGAAATCGCTCGACCGCATGCTGGAGATGGCCGGCCGCACGGTGGGGCAGGGCGACGTCGGCCGACCGGTGATCACGGGCGACTGAAAAAATCCTCCCCTGCCTTTGCAGGGGAGGGGGACCAGGCGAAGCCTGGTGGAGGGGCCTTGCTGACTCCGAAGAACCCCTCCACCGGCTTTCAGCCGGTCCCCTTCCCCGCGAAATCGCGGGGAGGAATTGGAAAAGCCGGCGCTGACCGGACCGGTTTTTCCAAGATCGTGCGAACCCATTTTTTGAAAGAAGGCGCAACGACGCAACGATGCCGCGACTGCGGAAATCGGCCTGTGCGTCTCGACGACTCCGCGCTTGCGATGAGCCCCGATAATAGAGCGCGCTTCGCGCCGTTGCGTCGTTGCGTCGTCTCTCAAAAACTGAAGCGCGAGGACTCACAGGAAGCGCATGGCGACCGACCCCGTCCAGCCTCGGACTGGAGAGCCCGTATCGCGCAATCGCCGTGCTGGAACGACGAGCGCGGAAGCGCTAGTTCGTCGCCAGCCCAGTATCGGAGACCGCCCTTGCACCGCTATCTGCTTCCCGCCGCGTCGCTTCTCTTCCTCGCCGCCGCCGCTCCGGCCGGCGACGATCCCTATCTCTGGCTGGAGGAAGTGGAGGGCAAGCGCGCGCTGGCCCAGGTGAAGGAGTGGAATGCCGCCACCGAGGCCCTGCTTGCCCGCGATCCCAAATATGAAAGCTACCGCCAGCGTGCTCTCGCCATACTCGACGACAAGGAGCAGATCGCCACTCCAGACCAGATACTCGGCGACAAGGTCGCCAACCTCTGGCGCGACGCCGGCAATCCGCGCGGCCTGTGGCGGATCTCGCCGCTCGCCGCCTATCGCGCCGGAAAGCCGCAATGGCGCACCGTCATCGACGTCGACGCGCTCGGCAAGGCCGAAGGGAAGAGCTGGGTCTGGCACGGGGCCAATTGCCTCGCTCCGGAATATCGCCGCTGCCTGGTGTCGCTCAGCCCCGGAGGCGGAGATGCCGACGTAGTACGCGAATTCGACGTCCCTACAGTCAAGTTCGTCGATGACGGATTCACGCTGGCGGAAGCCAAGAGCAACAGCAGCTGGATGGACGCCGACCATTTGCTCGTGGCAACCAATTATGGGCCGGAGAGCCTGACAATTTCGGGCTATTCACGCATCACCAAATTATGGGCTCGCGGAACGCCGCTCAGCAGCGCGCGGACGATTTTTGAGGGCAGCACGACTGACATCGGC
>DASQJV010000178.1:0-3233 GCA_035630855.1 Allosphingosinicella sp.
CTGGCTTCAGCAACGGGGCCTGCAGGTCCTGCGCTTCAACGCCGCGGATGTGATGAGGGACGCAGAGTCGGTGGTGACCGCGATCGTCGTCGCCGCCCGGCGCTAGCTACCCCTCCACCAGGCTTTGCCTGGTCCCCCTCCCCATCTCTTCGCGATGGGGAGGCAGGGCGGCGATCCACCGCTCCAGCGCTGCCTTCGCCCGGTCGGTATAGGCCCGCTTGCGGTCCGCCTTCCTCGCCTTGCTCTCGATCGGCGGGAACAGGCCGAAATTGACGTTCATCGGCTGGTAGGTCGCCGAATCGGCGCCGCCGGTGATGTGGCCGAGGAGGGCGCCGAGCGCGGTCTCGGGCGGCGGCGGGGCGAGCGCCTGTCGCCGGAGCTCAGCCGCGGCGAAGCGGCCGGCGAGAAGGCCGATGGCGGCGCTCTCGACATAGCCTTCGCAGCCGGTGATCTGGCCGGCGAAGCGGATGTGCGGCGCCTTCCTCAGGCGGAGGGTCTCGTCGAGCAGCTGCGGCGAGTTGATGAAGGTGTTGCGGTGGAGGCCGCCGAGGCGCGCGAACTCGGCTTTCTCGAGGCCGGGGATGGTCCGGAACAGCCGCACCTGCTCGCCATGCTTCAGCTTGGTCTGGAAGCCGACCATGTTCCACAAGGTACCGAGCGCATTGTCCTGGCGGAGCTGGACGACCGCGTGGGGCCAGCGCCCAGTCCTCGGGTCGTCGAGCCCGACCGGCTTCATCGGCCCGTAGCGAAGCGTGTCGACCCCGCGCTCGGCCATCACCTCGATCGGCATGCAGCCCTCGAAATAGGGCGTGTCCTTCTCCCAGTCCTTGAAGTCGGTCTTGTCGCCGTCGAGCAGCCCCTGGTGGAAGGCGAGATACTGCTCCTTCGTCATCGGGCAGTTGATGTAATCCTTGCCGCCCTTGTCCCACCTGGCCGCCATCCAGGCGACGTCCATGTCGATCGAGTCCCTGTGCACGATCGGGGCGATGGCGTCGAAGAAGGCGAGCGAGTCCGATCCGGTCGCGGCGCCAATCGATCGCGCCAGGGCCATGGCGGTGAGCGGACCGGTGGCGACGATGGTCGGGCCCGAGGAGGGGAGGGCGTCGACCCGCTCGCGCACCAGTTCGATCCCGGGATGGGCGGCGATCCGCCCGGTCACCTCGGCGGCGAAGCCCTCGCGGTCGACGGCGAGGGCCGAGCCGGCCGGGACCCGGTGGGCGTCGGCGACCGCCATGATCAGCGATCCCAGAGCGCGCATCTCGGCATGGATCAGCCCGACCGCATTCTGCTCCGAATCGTCGGAGCGAAAGCTGTTGGAGCAGACCAGCTCGGCCAAAGAATCGGTCTGGTGAGCCGGAGTCGTCTCCCCCGAGCCGCGCATCTCGGAGAGGCGCACCTCCACCCCGGCCTCGGCGAGCTGCCAGGCGGCCTCGGAGCCGGCGAGGCCGCCGCCGACGATATGGACCCGATCCGTCATCCCGGCGCGATAGACGCAGCCGGGCGGGCGGGAAAGGCCCGGCTCAGTCCCAGGCGGCCGAATGGCGGCAGATCGCCGCGCAGCAGGCCGAGGTGACGACGAGTCCGAAGGCGCCGGCGGGCTGGCTGAACGCTCCCGTCACGCCGACAATGACGGCTCCGAGAAGCGCGCCGCTGCCCACCCACACCGGCCACGGGCGAGACTCCGGCAAGAGCTCGCCGATGTAGAGCAGGAGCCGGCTGCCGCCCCAATTGGGGAAGAAGGAGAGGAGGAAGCCGACGACGACGGAAGGGATGAACATCATCGCGAACACGCCGGCGATGTCGATGGGCACGACCAGCGGCCTGGGCAGCTGGAGATAGAGCGCGGCGAGCGCGGTGGAGACCATGAAGATCGGCCCGGCTGCCAGGCAGGCCAGGACGATCGAGACGGAGGGGAGGGGCCGGTAGGGCATCGAACCGCCTTTCGGGGAATTCGGGCGCGGCCGGGAAGCCGCGCCCTTTTGCGGCGCCTACAAAGCGGCCTGGGCGCGCTGGTCGGAGAACCACTCGTTCACCTTGCGGCCGAAATGGGCGATGGCCGACATGTTGAAGAAGTGCATCCCGCCGAGCACGATCACGGCGAGGCCGACCTTGCTGCTGAGGAAACGGATCGCGTCGGCCGGAGTGGTCGGCTCGGCGCCGATGCTCAGCGTCAGCGTGATGAAGCCGATGTTGACGAGATAGAAGCCGACCACCAGCAGATGGTTGGTCGAATTGGCGAGCTCCTCATTGTGGCCGAAGCACTGGACCAGGAAGACCTTGCCGTTGCGCGACAGGGTCCGGGCGACCCAGATCGTGATGGCGAGGGTGATGAGCAGATAGAGGCCATAGGCGATCTCGACCATGATGTTTGTCCTTTCTCTTCGGTTGTTTCTGTAAGAACTGAACATAACAGGCGTGGAAATGGGACCGGTGGGGAATCGAACCTCCTATTTCTGGGCGGGCTTGCCGGCGCCGGGGATGAAGCGGGCGACCTTGCCGCCGAGCTTCATCAGGGTGACGAGGGTCGGCTTGGGCAGGCCGCGCACCTGCTCGTACCAGGTGCCGAGGGTGGAGATGAACTCGTGCATCCGGGTGATCCGCTCGCGCACGTGCGGAGGCGCGCCGTCGTCCCTGGCGAGCTTCGCCGAAAGCTCGGCGAGGAGGGCGATGGTGGGGTCGACCTCGCGCCGCTTCCGCTCGGCGACGATCCGGGTCAGCATCTCCCACAAATCGGTCTCGGCGACGAAATGGTCGCGGCGGTCGCCTTCGATATGGACCCGGCGGACGATTCCGTAGGCTTGGAGCTCCTTGAGGCCGGTGGAGACGTTGGAACGGGCGAGGCCGAGCTGGTCGACGATGTCGTCGGCGGGCAGGGCGCGGTCGGACAGATAGAGGAGCGCGTGGATCTGCGACACCGACCGGTTGACCCCCCACTGGGTCCCCATCTCCCCCCAGTGGAGGACGAAGGCCTTGGCGTCGGGATGGTCGATCACGCTCACTGCGTCGTTCCTTTCTGTAAAAACAGAAATAGCAGAATATGGGCGGATGACAAGCCTGATTTTGCCCGCTCGGCCCGCGAGCCGTCTGGCGGACCCCGGAGCCGGCGAGGCGGGCGGCCGGTCTGGCAAGGATTCGCTTGACGGCGGGGGCGTCGCATCGTCAGCCTGTCCCGCCGCCGGCCGCGGCGCAACGTGGGGAGGGGTGTCATGACGAGACAAAGCATCGCCGTTTAC
>DASQJV010000179.1:0-5140 GCA_035630855.1 Allosphingosinicella sp.
CGGCGCGCCTGCTCGGGCGTGTAGAGCGGCAGGTAGCGCATGAGCAAAGGACGCGGGCCGACCAGGCTCATGTCGCCCCGGAGGATGTTCCAAAGCTCGGGAAGCTCGTCGAGGCTGCTCGCCCGCAGGAAGCGGCCGAAGCGGGTCAGCCGCTCCGAATCGTCGAGCGGCTGTCCGTCCTTGCCGACGGAGTCGAGCATGGTCCGGAACTTGATCAGCCGGAAGGGCTTGCCGTGGAGCCCGGGCCGGACCTGGTGGAAGAGGATTGGCCGACCGAGCGCGACCGCCACCGCGACCGCGACCGCCGCCAGCACCGGCGCCAGCACGACCAGGCCGGCGGCGGAGAGGAGGATGTCGGTCATCCTTTTGGGGTCGAAACGCGCCATGCCCCGCCAATCGCCGCCCCGCCGTTCAATTGCAACGCCTTCGGCGCGGAGCTAAGGGTCCCGACATGTGCGGCATAGCGGGCTTCATCGGCGGGCGCTTCGACCAGCAGGGCGCCCGCGCCGTGCTGGCGCGGATGACCGGCGCGATCGCCTATCGCGGGCCCGACAGCGCCGGCGCCTGGCTGGACCCCGAACACAAGGTGGCGCTCGGCCACCGCCGGCTCGCCATCCTCGATCTCTCGCCGGCCGGCGAGCAGCCGATGGTCTCGCCCTCGGGCCGCTACGTCACCGTCTATAATGGCGAGATCTACAATCATCTCGAGCTTCGCGAACGCCTCGCCGGGCCGTGGCGCGGGCATAGCGATACCGAGACGCTGCTCGCCGCGATCGAGGCCTGGGGAATCGAGAAGGCGCTCGGCGAATGCGCCGGAATGTTCGCCCTGGCCTTGTGGGACCGCGAGGAGAGGACGCTGATCCTCGCCCGCGACCGGCTCGGCGAGAAGCCGCTTTACTACGGCTGGCAGGGCGCCGGCGCCGACTCCGCCTTCCTGTTCGGATCCGAGCTGAAGGCGCTGGCCCGCCATCCCGCCTTCCGCCGTGAGATCGACCGCCAGGCGCTCGCGCTGTTCACGCGCTTCAACTACGTGCCCGCGCCGCACTCCATCTACGCCGGGATCGCCAAGCTTCCGCCGGGCACCTTCCTGACCCTGCGCTCGGGGGAGAAGGCCCCGGTCGTGACGCCTTACTGGTCGGCGGCCGAGGTCGCCGCGTCGGGCGCGTCGGAGCCGCTCGACATCTCGCCTGAGGAGGCGACCGACGCGCTCGAGCGGCTGCTCTCGAAGACGATCGCCCAGCAGATGATCTCCGACGTCCCCCTCGGCGCCTTCCTGTCGGGCGGAGTCGACAGCTCGACGGTGGTGGCCCTGATGCAGGCGCAATCGTCGCGGCCGGTGAAGAGCTTCTCGATCGGCTTCCACGTCCCGGGCTATAACGAGGCCGAGCATGCGCGCGCCGTCGCCAGCCATCTCGGCACCGACCATGAAGAGCTCTACGTCCGGCCCGAGGACGCCCTGGCGGTCATCCCCTCGCTTCCGTCCATCTACGACGAGCCTTTCGCCGACGCCTCGCAGGTCCCGACCCTGCTCGTCTCGAGGCTCGCCCGCAAGCAGGTGACGGTGGCGCTGTCCGGCGACGGCGGCGACGAACTGTTCGCCGGCTACAACCGCTACCGGCTGGCGGCGCGCAACTGGGGGCGGATCTCGAAGCTGCCGAGGCCGCTCCGCAGCCTTCTCGCCAGGGGCCTGACGACCTTCTCGCCGGAGCAGTGGAACAAGGCCGCCGGGGCCGTCGCACCGATGCTGCCGGCCTCGCTTCGAGTCTCGCTTCCGGGCGAGAAGGTGCACAAGGCGGCGCTCGGGCTCGCCAGCGCCTCGGCCGACGATCTCTACCGGGGGCTGGTGTCGAGCTGGCGCGACCCGGGCGAGATCGTGATCGGCGGCTCCGAGCCGGCGACCCTGGGCTCGGAGGCGGAGGCCCGGCTTGAAGGCCTGGGCATTTGCGAGCGGATGATGGCGCTCGACATGCTGACCTATCTGCCCGACGACATATTGGCCAAGGTCGACCGGGCGGCGATGAGCGTCTCGCTCGAGACACGGGTGCCGCTGCTCGACCATCGGGTCGTCGAGTTCGCCTGGAAGCTTCCGCTGGACCTCAAGCTTCGCGGCGGCGAGACCAAATGGGTGCTGAGGCAATTGCTCTACCGGCACGTTCCGAGGTCGCTGATCGAGCGGCCCAAGATGGGCTTCGGAATTCCGATCGATTCCTGGCTTCGCGGGCCGCTCAAGGGCTGGGCCGAGGAGCTGATCTCGGAACGGAGATTGCGGTCCGAGGGCTATTTCCGGCCCGAGCCGATCCGGGCCGCCTGGGACGACCACCAGAGCAGGCGGGCCAACCGGCAATATCAGATCTGGGCGATATTGATGTTCCAGTCCTGGCTGGAGGGCCAGTCGGCGCCGGAGGAAGCGGAGGGGCTGGCGGCCTGAATCCGCCCCGCCGCTTCAGGGCCGGCGGGATATTAAAGGTTGAATTTCGCCGCCGGAGCAGGTTTGCCCGGCGCGATGACGTCGACTCCCGCCGAAAGAGAGAGCGCCAGCGCCCGTCAGCCGCGCGCCTGGTGGGAAAATCGGACGACGGTTCTGCTCGCCGTGCTCGCCTGCGCGGTGCCCCTGCTCTGGCCCGGAGTCCCGCCGCTGGTCGACCTGCCCGGCCATATGGGCCGCTACCACGTCCAGATGAACATCGGCGAGTCGCCGCTCCTCCAGGCCTTTTACGACTTCAAATGGGCTCTGATCGGCAATCTCGGAGTCGACCTTCTCGTCGTTCCGCTCGCCGCTTTGATCGGCCTCGAGCCGGCGGTGAAGCTGATCACCCTCGCCATCCCGGTGATGACCGGAGCCGGCTTCCTGTGGGTGGCGCGCGAGGTTCACGGGCGGGTTCCGCCGACCGCCTATTTCGCGCTTCCGCTCACCTACAGCTTCCCCTTCCTGTTCGGCTTCATCAACTTCGCTCTGTCGATGGCGCTCGCCTTCCTCGCCTTCGCTTTGTGGCTGAGGCTGGCCCGGCTTGGCCGGCTGAAGCTTCGGGCGGGGCTGTTCGTGCCGATCTCGGTCCTCCTCTGGGTCTGCCACGCCTTCGGCTGGGGAACGCTCGGGGTGATGGCCTTTTCGGCCGAGCTGGTCCGCCAGGTCGACATGAAGCGGCCGATCTGGAAGGCCGGCCTCAAGACCGGCCTCCACTGCCTGGCGCTGGCGCCTCCCATGCTGCTGATGCTGCTGTGGCGAAGCGGCGCCGTCGGCGGCGAGACCTCCGTCTGGTTCAACTGGAAGCAAAAGAAGAACTGGATCCTGATGGCGCTTCGCGACCGGTGGGAATATTGGGATTATGCCGCGCTTGCGGTGATCGGACTCGTCCTCGTCACCGGCCTGCTGTGGTGGAGGAAGCTCGAATATTCGCGCAACCTCGCGGCCTCCGCCATCTTCCTCGCCATCGTCTACGTCTGCCTGCCGAGGATCGTCTTCGGATCCAATTATGCCGACATGCGGCTCGCCCCCTTCGTCATCGCCGCCGCGGTGATCGCGATCCGCTACCGCCCCGCCTGGGCGGGCAAGGCCGGAGCGGTCTTCGCCGTCGCGGGCCTTCTCTTCGCCGGCGCCCGGCTCGCCGGCAACACGATCAGCTTCTGGAAATACGACCGCGACTACGACCGGGTGCTCGCCGCCGTCGATCATATCCCGAGAGGGGCCCGGGTCGTCTCCTTCGTCGGGGTCAAATGCGGCAGGGACTGGGCCCAGACCCGTCTCGAGCATCTCCCCGCCCTCGCCCTCGTCCGACGTGACGCCTTCTCCAACGATCAATGGTCGATGAGCGGAGCCCAGCTTCTCACCGCGCGCTTCCCCGACGGCGGCTGGTTCTCGCGCGATCCGTCGCAGCAGGTGCTCGCCCGCCCCTGCCGGGGCGAGCGCTGGCTGACCCTCGACCAGTCGCTGGCCCTGTTCCCGCGCGACAAGTTCACGCACGTGTGGCTGATCAGCCCCCCCAGTGCCCCGGACCCGGCCCTGCTCCGCGGGCTGCAACCGGTCTGGCAAAACCGCTGGAGCGTGCTGTATCGCGTCGCCGATCCCAATCCCGTTGCCGTCCAGGAACCCGAATGACCGCCCCCGCCCTCTCGATCGTCGTCCCCTGCTACAACGAGGAGGATTGCCTCGCCGAGCTTCACGGCCGGCTGACCGCGGCGGCCCGGGCGGCGGCGGGCGAGGATTATGAGATCGTCCTCGTCAACGACGGCTCGCGCGACCGGAGCTGGGAGATGATGCGCTCGCTGTCGGCCGGCGACCCCCGGCTGGTCGCGATCAACCTGTCGCGCAACCACGGCCACCAGCTCGCCTTGACCGCCGGGCTCGACCTCTGCTCCGGCGAGCGAATCCTGATCATCGACGCCGATCTCCAGGATCCGCCCGAATTGCTCTCGCCGATGCTGGCGGAGATGGACCGCCAGCGCGCCGACGTCGTCTATGCGGTCCGCCGGGCCCGGGCCGGCGAGACGGCGTTCAAGCGCGGCACCGCCAAGCTCTTCTACCGCCTCCTCTCCAGGCTCGCCGAGATCGAGATCCCGCGCGACACCGGCGATTTCCGGCTGATGAGCCGGCGCGCGCTCGACGCCCTGCTCAGCCTGCCGGAGCAGGCGCGGTTCATCCGCGGAATGGTCGCCTGGGTCGGCTTCCGGCAGGTGCCGATCGCCTACGACCGCGCCGAGCGCCACGCCGGCCAGAGCAAATATCCGCTGTCGAAGATGATCCGCTTCGCCTTGGACGCGGTCACCGGCTTCTCGACCGCGCCGCTCCGCATGGCCAGCCATATCGGCCTCTGGCTGGTCGCGGCGTCGGTGCTGCTGGTCGGCTACATCGCAATCGGCTTCTTCACCGGAAGCGCCATCCAGGGCTGGACCTCGCTGATGCTGGTCGTGGTGGTGCTCGGCGCGGTGCAGATGTTCGTGCTCGGCATGATCGGCGAATATCTCGGCCGGCTCTACATGGAATCGAAGCACCGGCCGCTCTACATCGTCGCCGAGATCGCCGGCCATGCCGGCGGCGAGCCGACCTTAGGCCATGTCGCTCACGATGCCGAGACGATCGCCACCAGCGACACGCCCGGAGGCAACGGCAGCCTCCCGATCGCGTAGCGCTCCAGCCCGAAGA
>DASQJV010000180.1:0-3452 GCA_035630855.1 Allosphingosinicella sp.
CGCCTCGGCCGTCCGCTGCTCGGCTGGCGGCGGAGCGAGCTCGAGGCCGTCGTCGCCGCCGCCGGCATCGAGCCCGCTCGCGACCCGAGCAATTCCGACGAGAGGTTCGACCGGGTGCGGATCCGGCGCCGGCTGGCGGAGGCGCCGTGGCTCGATCCCGCCGCCCTCGCCCGGAGCGCCGCTTTGCTCGCCGAGGCGGAAGCCGCGCTGGACTGGACCGCCGGAACGCTGTTCGCGGCTCGGGCGGGGGTGGTCGAGGGCTCGGTCATCCTCCGGCCGAACGGGCTTCCGCCCGAGCTGCTGCGCCGGCTGGTGGTCCGCTGCCTGCGCCGGCTGGTTCCGCAGGCGAAGCCGCGCGGAGAGGCGCTGGCCGCCTTCATCGCGAAGCTCGAGGCCGGGGGCACCGCCACCCTGAGCGAGGTCAAGGCGAGCGGCGGCGAGACCTGGCGCTTCGAGCCGGCCCCTCCGCGGCGCTGAAACATCCTCCCTGCGCGCTCCGCGCGTGGGGAGGATTCAGGGCTTCTTGTCTTCCACCCGGTAGAGGCTGTGGCAGCCGTTGCAGCCGCTCGCGACCACCTTCGCCTGGGCGGCGAAGCCGGCCGTATCGCCGGCCCTGGCGAGCTCGGCCAGCCTCGCCGAGGCGTCGCCGAAGGCGTTCGCTTTGGCCTGGAAGCCCGCCTTGTCGGTCCAGACGGTTGGCAGGGCGCGGCTGCCCGGGCCGCCGCTTCCCTCGGGGAACAGGCCGGCGATCGAATGGCCGAAATGGTCGAGCCCGTCGGCGGCATGCTCCTGGCGCTTGACGTCGGTACCGTTCCGGACCGCCGGCATGACGCTCTCGAACATCAGGGTCGCGGCCATGTGCATCATCGCGTGGCGCGCCGCGATCAGCTCGGCGGCGCTGGGCGCGGCGGCCCGGGGAGCGCTCGCCGGGGCTCCGTCGGAAGCGGTGGCGCAGGCGGCGACGACGGGCAGGAGCAAAAGGGACAGACGGCGCATCGGGACCTCCGGAAAAGACGTCGGCCGGCTGTATCATTGCCAGGGCCGGGGATCGAGTCGAAGGCGTTACGGGTTGAGGCGTGCATGTCCCGCCCGCTCGTCCTGCTCGCTCCCTTGCTCCTCCTCGCCTGCGGCGGGCCTGAGGAGGACGACCGCCCGCGCGCGAACAGCATCGAGGAGCTGGAGAACCGGCTCGAGAAGCTCGCCGACCGCACGACCGAGGAGATCGAGCCGGCGCCCCGGCTGACTCCCCTCACCAGGGCCGACATCGGCGACCGCTTCCGGGTCAATCCCGCCTGCCGACTGCACCGGGACCGCCGGCTCTATCTCGTCGTCAACGCGGCCGGAGCGATAGCGCGGATCGACGGCCGTCGGGTCCCGCTGGCCGTCTCCGGCCCGGTCGGGCCGACCGGCGGCTTCTTCAGCGCTCCGGGGATCACCGTCAGCGTGGGGCGGACCGAACCCACCGGAAACGACGCCGCGGAATATGGCCTCGGCTGGCCCGCAAGGGCGACGGTCGGAGGCGACAAGGAGCGCCCGCTCGAGAAGCAGGAAGCGACCTGGATCTGCGTTCGCTGATATCCGTCATCCCGGCGGAAGCCGGGATCCATGAACACCGCGGTGCGGACTGTCCAAGACCGGTGTTCATGGATCCCGGATCAAGTCCGGGATGACGAGTCTTCCGCTTCCACCGCAATGCGGATTTGCGTTAGGCCGTTACCCTCGCCGAGGCGGGCCGTGCGAGCGCCCGGCCGGTCCGCGGCGCGCGCTGGCGGGCGGGAGGCGCCGCGGCGCGGGCGATCTTGAGCGGTCCCGAGCTCAGCCAGGCGGGCTCGGGAAGCTCCAGCGGGAGCTGGCGCGGATCGGCGGCGCGTTCGGGAGGCTCGCTCCGCCAGACCAGCCGGTAGCCGCGCGGGACCGGCCGCCAGCCGGTCGCGGACAGGATGAGGTCGCAGCCGCAGCCGGCGCAGCGTCCGAAGCTGGCGCCGCCGTTCGAGCGCACCTGCGGCGCCGCCCGATGCTGTCCGACCCTGCAGAGGATGCCCATGCCTCTACCCTTTCGCCTGGCGCCAGCATCGCCGGTCGGAGGTTAAAGAAGGGTGACGGACCGGAACCGGGCCGCCGCCGCGCTCGTTCCGCCAGCGCAACCCACCTTCCCCAAGAACGGAGCGTATCATGTCCAACATCCCGAGCAGCGCCATGCCCCATGCCAAGGCCTCCGAGGAATCCCAGCAGGAGCAGGGCGGCGGCGCCACCCTTTCCGAGCGCGCCGGCAAGCTCCGCGAGCAGGCGGGCGATTACGCCCGCGAGAATCCGAAGACGGCGATCGCCGCCGGCGCCGCGCTCGCGGCGGGCGTGATCGCCGCCGCCGCCATTCCCCTCGTCCGCGGGCGTTCGGGGTCGGGCGGCTCGAAGAAGAGCGGCGGCGCCAAGAAGTCGTCGTCGAAGAAGAGCAGCTCCACCAGCTGAGCCATGGCCGGCCCGAGCGTCGGCGACAGGCTGCGCGAAGCGGCGGCCAATCGCGGGCTGAAGCTGGTCAGGTCCCAGGTCCGGACTCCGGGCAAGGGCGATTACGGCCGCTTCGGCCTCACCGACGCGTCGGGCGCCAGGCTGCTCGGATTCGGCAAGTCGGGTCTCACCGCGACCGCGGAGGAGATCGAGGCCTATCTCCACAAAGGCCTCGAGGCCGACTGGAAAAGCTCGCTGCGGGCCGCCGGCGCCAAGGCTCCGCCGCGGTCGAGGAAGCGGGCGCCGGCCGAGCCCGAGCCCGAGCCCGAAGCCGAGCCGGAGCCGCTCTCCGTCCGCCCCGCCCGCCCGGCCGACGCCGGGGCGATCGCCGCCCTCGTCAGCGCCCTCGGCTTCAAATCGGCTCCGGGCGACATCGTGGAGCGGCTGGCGTCCCTGAAGAAGGGGCGGGAGGCTCCGCTCGTCGCCGAGCAGGGCGAGGTGGTCGGAGTGCTCGCCTGGCACGTCACCCCCGTCCTCCACCGCCCCAAGCCGGTCGGCCGGATCACGATGATGGTCGTCGCCGAGGGCGAGCGCCGCCGCGGAGTCGGACGGGCCCTGGTCGAGGCGGCCTGCTACATCGGCGATACCGCGGTGCTACCGGGTGCCCGCCACGTCGGCCTCGGGACCGCCATCCTCCAGCGCGCCCTGGCCTGGGCGCGCGAGCGCGGCTACCGCCACGCGACCTTGCACTTCGCTACGGCCAATCCGGTGTCCACCGAATTCTGGCAACGCAACGGCTTCACCCCCGTGATGTACCACCTCCGGCGTCGCCTGGATGAGCGCATCGCGTGGGCGCAGCCACGAGACGATCCCTAGCAGTTAGATCCGTTGGCTCGCGCGAGCCGGACGATGGGACAAGGTGCCGTGATAGTGGTCCGGTTCGGGAGCAAAGGCCACGCAGAGGACCGCTACGCCGTTCATCGCCACTGCGAGAAGGATCGGCAACG
>DASQJV010000181.1:0-2677 GCA_035630855.1 Allosphingosinicella sp.
TTCGACAACCCCGGATCAGGTCCGGGGCCGAACGGAAGCGGGCCCACCCACTACCGATCGCTCTAGCCGGCGACGAACAGCGCGCTCGCGGCGTTGTCGGCCATCCATCCGAGAGCGGAGATGGTGAGGTAGCCGAGCGGCGAGACGAACAAAGCGGCCAGCGCGATCAGGACGGCCTGGGGCGCGTCGTTCGTCTCCGCGAAAGCGGGCGCCGGATCGTCGAAATACATCGTCTTGACGATCTTCAGATAATAGAAAGCGCTGATCACCGAGGTCGCGATTCCGACAGCCGCGAGCCAGGTCAGGTCGGCGCGCACGGCCGCGTCGAAGACCAGGAATTTGGGCCAGAAGCCGAACAGCGGCGGCACGCCGGCGAGGCTGAACATGAAGATCGCCATTCCCGCGGCGAGCCAGGGCCGGGTGGTGGACAGGCCCGAGAGGCTGGCGACGCTCTCGACCGGCCGTCCCTCCTGGTCGCGCATCCTCAGCACGATCAGGAACGAGCCAAGGGTCATCGCCGTGTAGACCGCCATGTAGAAGAGCACCGAGGCGACTCCGTCGCGGGTGGCGGCGGCGAGTCCGATCAGGGCGAAGCCGACATTGTTGATCGAGGAATAAGCGAGCAGCCGCTTGATGTTGGGCTGGCCGATCGCGGCGACTCCGCCGAGGATGGTCGAGGCGAGCGCCATGAAGATGACGATCTGGCGCCATTCGAAGGTGGCGGGCCCCATCGCCTCGACCGCGACCCGGGTGAGCAGGGCCATCGCCGCGACCTTCGGGGCCGAGGCGAAGAAGGCGGTGACCGGGGTCGGGGCGCCTTCGTAGACGTCGGGGGTCCACATGTGGAAGGGCACCGCCGAGACCTTGAAGGCGATCCCCGACATCACGAAGACGATCCCGAACAGCTCGCCCGTGGAGACTCCGTCGCGGCCCAAAGCGGCGTTGATCTCGCCGAACAGGGTCGAGCCGGTGAAGCCGTAGAGAAGCGAGACTCCGTAGAGCAGGATCCCGCTCGCCAGCGCTCCGAGGACGAAATATTTGAGGCCGGCCTCGGCCGAGCGGTTGTCGCGCCTCTGGAAGCTGGCGAGAACGTAGGCCGAGAGGCTCTGGAGCTCGAGCCCGACATAGAGGGTGAGGAGGTCGCCGGCGGAGACCATCATCCCCATGCCGACCGACGAGAGCAGGATCAGGCAGGGATATTCGGCGCGATAGTCGCCGTCGCGGCTGAACCAGCCCGACGCCGCGACCAGCGAGGCGGCGGCGGCGATATAGATCAAGACCTTGGCGAAGGCGGCGAAGCTGTCGCCGACGAAGAGCCCGTCGAAGGCGGTGCCGCCGCGGTCGCCGATGCCCGGAGTCCAGAAGGCGGCGGCGATCAGGGCGGCGACTCCGAGCCAGGTCAGCAGCCGGGCGCTCCGGTCGCCCATCCAGGCGGCCGCCATCATCAGCGCCAGAGCGGCGAGCGTGAGGATGATCTCGGGAAGCGTGAGGAAGAGCGAGGCGGTCATCAATGCTCCTCCCCGGGCGCATGGCTGTGGCCTTCGGGCTCAGGGGCGGGCGCCGGCGGCTCGGGCGCGGCGGGCCCGTGGCCATGCTCGGCCGGAGTCCCCGGCGCATGGCCGTGCTCCGGAGCCTCGGGCGCGGGCCCGGACGCGGCCGGCGCCTTCGCCTTGGGGGCTCCCGGAGTCGGCCGGCCCGAATCGCCGGGCGGGTTGGCGCGCTCCACCCGGGTGAGCAGGAAGCCGACGTCGCGGCGGATCGTCGACATGAAGCTCTCCGGATAGACGCCCATCCACAGCACGACCGCCGCGATCGCCCCCAGAGAGGCGAGCTCGCGCTTGTCGAGGTCGGGCATCGCCGCGGCGTCGGCGTTGCGGCTCGTCCCGTAGGCGACCCGCCAGTAGAGCCAGAGCATGTAGGCCGCGCCGAGGATGATCCCGGTCGTGGCGACGACGGCGACGAGGCTCGACGCCTCGTAGGCGCCGACCAAAGCGAGGAACTCGCCGACGAAGCCGCTGGTGCCCGGAAGCCCGACCGACGCCATGGTGAACAGCATGAACAGCAAGGCGAAGGCCGGCATGTTGTTGGAAAGCCCGCCGTAGCGGTCGATCTCGCGGGTGTGCAGCCGGTCGTAGACGACGCCGACGCACAGGAAGAGAGCGGCCGAGACGAGGCCGTGGCTGAGCATGACGATGATCGCCCCCTCGAGCCCCTGGCGGTTGAAGGCGAAGATGCCGATGGTGACGAAGGCCATATGGGCCACGGACGAATAAGCGATCAGCTTCTTCATGTCCCTCTGCACCAGCGCCACCAGCGAGGTGTAGACGATGGCGATCAGGCTCAGCGTGAAGACCAGCCAGACGAGCTGGGCCGAGGCTTCCGGGAACATCGGCAGCGAGAATCGGACGAAGCCGTAGCCGCCGAGCTTGAGCAGCACGCCGGCGAGGATCACCGAGCCGGCGGTCGGCGCCTGGACGTGGGCGTCGGGAAGCCAGGTATGGACCGGCCACATCGGCATCTTGACCGCGAAGCTGGCGAAGAAGGCCAGCCACAGCCAGGTCTGCATCCCCGGCGGGAAATGCGGATTGGCCAGCAGTTCCACGATATCGGTGGTGCCGGTATACCAATACATGCTCATGATCGCGAGCAGCATCAGCACCGAGCCGATAAAGGTGTA
>DASQJV010000182.1:0-5841 GCA_035630855.1 Allosphingosinicella sp.
CGACACGGCCGGAAAGGGCGGCGCGATCCGTTCGATCTCCGATCGCCTCAACCCCCGTATGTGCCGGGTGGTCGGGCTCGCCAAGCCGAGCGAGCGGGAAGCGACTCAATGGTATTTCCAGCGCTACGTCTCCCAGCTGCCTTCGGCGGGCGAGATCGTGCTGTTCGACCGCAGCTGGTACAACCGCGCCGGCGTCGAGCGGGTGATGGGCTATGCCAGCGAGGAGCAGATCGAGACCTTCCTCCGCCTGGTGCCCGGGTTCGAGAAGGCGATCACCGCCGACGGCATCCTGCTGTTCAAATATTATCTGACCTGCGACCAGGAGCAGCAGGAGAAGAGGTTCCAGGAACGGCTCGGCAATCCGCTGAAGAGGTGGAAGCTGTCGCCCGTCGACGTCCAGGCGCGGGAGCGGTACGAATCCTATACCAAGGCCCGCGAAGCCATGCTGGATGCGACCCACACCAAGCATGCGCCCTGGACGCTCGTCGATTTCAACGACCAGAAGCGCGGCCGGCTGACCCTTCTGCGCCACCTTCTCGACCATGTGCCGGGAAAGCGGCCGCCGCTGGTCCAGGGGCAGCTGACGCCCTTGTCGGGCAAGCTCAGGCGGGAACGCTACGGGGCGCTCAAGCCGATCCGGGATTTCGAGCCCAAGCTGAAGAAAGCCCCTAAACCGGCCCCCGACGCCCATATCAAGGCCTCGGTGGGCAGGCCCAACGGCAAGCACCATCATCCGGCTCCGGAAGCGTCCGCGTAAGGACCGTGGCCACGCCGCTCGGCCCGGCCTCGGACAGCCGGCGCCGGATGGGACCGCTGCCCGGGATCGAGACCCTTCGCGCCTATCGGGCGGAATGGCTCGGCCACGACGTCATGGCGGGGATCGCCCTCGCCGCAATGCTCGTTCCGGTCGGGATCGCCTATGCGACCGCCTCGGGGGTGCCGGGCATCTTCGGCCTCTATGCGACGATCGCCGCCTTGCTCGCTTATGCGCTGGTCGGGCCGAGCCGGATCCTCGTGCTCGGGCCGGATTCGTCGCTCGCCGCGATCATCATCGGGGTCGTGCTTCCCCTCTCGAACGGCGATCCGGCGCGCGCGGTCGCACTGGCAAGCGCGATGGCGCTCGTCGCCGGGACGGTCTGCATCCTCGCCGGAATCGTCCGTCTCGGCTTCGTCACCGAGCTACTGTCGAAGCCGATCCGCTACGGCTTCATGAACGGCATGGCGCTTGCGGTCGTGGTCAGCCAATTGCCCAAGCTCCTCGGCTTCTCGATCGACAGCGCGGGTCCGCTTAGAGACCTGTGGGCGGTGGCGAGGGGGGTGGCGGAAGGGAGGACCAACTGGTCGGCGGCGGCGCTGGGCGGCGGAACGCTGGCCGTCATCCTGCTGCTCAAGAGCCATACGCGCTTCCCCGGGATCCTGGTCGCTGTCGTCGGTGCGACGGCGCTGGCCGGGGGGCTCGACCTCGCCGCAACGAAAGGCCTCGCCGTCCTCGGGCCGGTGCCCCAGGGCCTGCCAACTTTCGCGATTCCCTGGCTGACCGCCGCGGACGCGGTCCCGATCCTGATCGGAGGCCTGGCCGTCGCCATCGTCTCCTTCGCCGACACCAGCGTGCTTTCGCGAGCCTATGCCGCTCGAGCCGGCGACCGGGTCGATTCGAACCGGGAGATGATCGCGCTGGGAATCGCCAATCTCGCCTCCGGGCTCTTCCAGGGCTTCGCGGTCGGAAGCAGCTCGTCGCGAACCGCCGTCGCCGAGGCCGCCGGATCGCGGACCCAGCTCACCGGCCTGATCGGCGCGCTCGTCGTCGCCTTCCTGCTCGTCGCAGCGCCCCTGCTCTTCCAGAACCTGCCCTCGGCCGCCCTCGCCGGAGTGGTGATCGCCTCGGCGCTGGGTCTGTTCGAGATATACGATCTGCGCCGGATCTACCGGATCCAGCGATGGGAATTCTGGCTGTCGATGCTGTGCGCGGCCGCCGTCGCCGTGCTCGGCGCGATCCCGGGGATCGGCATCGCCATCGCCGTGGCCGTGCTCGAATTCCTCTGGGCCGGCTGGCGGCCGCACTGGGCGGTGCTCGGGCTTGCCGACGGAGTCGAGGGCTATCACGACGTCAGCCGCTATCCCGCCGCGCGCCGGATCGCCGGGCTGGTGCTGTTCCGCTGGGACGCGCCGTTGTTCTTCGCCAATGCCGACGGGTTCAGCTGCCGGGTCCAGGACGCGGTCGAGGCGGCGCCGGACCGGGTTCGCCGGGTGGTGGTGGCGGCGGAGCCGGTGACCAGCATCGACGTCACCGCCTCGGACAGCCTCGCCGAGCTCGACAGGATCCTCGGCGAAGCCGGGATCGAGCTCTGCTTCGCCGAGATGAAGGATCCGGTGAAGGACAAGCTCAAGCAGTTCGGCCTGTTCGCCGAGCTTGGAGCCGAGAAATTCTTCCCGACGGTCGAAGCCGCGGTCGCGCGCCATGTCCGTACTTTCCCGGGCGACGAGTCCCGGCCGTCCGGCACGAAAGACGTGAGGGAAACCGCTCGAACCAGCCTCGGAACTCTGCCCGTCCCCTCTCCTGACATGTCCTGATGGCCGCCGCGGCCGTGCCGCCGGATAAAAATCCATCGAGCGCTCCGGGACCGCGTGGGGAGAATCTTCCAATGGCTACGACCGCAACGTCGGGTTTCCTGGGCCTTTCCCGCCGGACCTGGATCTTCATCCTCATCGGCCTTCTGATCGCGGGCTTCGCGGCCTGGCAGGTGCTGTCGCGCGAGCGGATGCCGGAAGGCTTCGCCGCCGGCAACGGTCGGCTGGAGGCGAACGAAATCTACGTCTCCACCAAGTTCCCCGGCCGGATCAAGGAGATACTGGTCAACGAGGGCGACACGGTGAATGCCGGCCAGGTCGTCGCCCGGATGGACACCGAGGAGCTCGAGGCTCAGCTCCGCCAGGCGCTGGCGCAGATGCGCGAGGCCCAGGAGGCTGAGCGGGTCGCCCGAGCCGACGTCGCCACCAAGCAGGCCCAGGTCGCCACGCGGGCGGCGGAGATCAGCGCGAAGGTGGCGGACCATAATTACGCCAGCCAGCAATATTCGCGGTCGCGAAGCCTGGTCCGGACCGGCGCGGTGAGCGAGCAGGAAGCCCAGCTCGATTCCTCGCACATGCTCTCGACCCGGGCGCAGGTGGTCGGCTCGCGCGCCAACCTCGCCGCCGCCCGCGCCGAGGTGACCGGGTCGCAGGCCCTGGTCGGCCGGTCGGGCTCGACCATCGCCGCCGCGGCGGCCGAGGCGGACAGGATCCGCGCCCAGATCAAGGACGCCGTCCTGATCGCGCCGATCCGCGGCCGGATCGAGAGCCGCCTGGCCGAGCCCGGCGAGGTGCTGGGCGCCGGCGGCCGGGTCTATTCGCTCGTCGATCTCAGCGACGTCTACATGTACGTCTTCCTGCCCGAGCGGGTGACCGGCAAGCTCGCGCTCGGCTCCGAGGCCCGGATCGTCCTCGACGCGGCGCCGCAATATCCGATCCGAGCGACCATCACCTACATCTCGCCGACCGCGCAATTCACTCCGAAGACCGTCGAGACCCAGGAGGAGCGCCACAATTTGACCTTCCGCGTCAAGCTGCAGATCCCGCGCGAGCGGCTCCGGCAGTATGAGGCGCTGGTCAAGGCGGGCGTCCCCGGAATGGGCTATGTCCGGATCGACGGCCAGGCGCCGTGGCCGGCCAAGCTTCAGCCGCCGGCGAAGATCCCGGCCAATTTGTGGAACCCGGCCGCACCGCCGAAAGGCCGGTGATGGACAAGCCGCCGATCGCCGCGAGCGCCAGCGGGATCACCCATCGCTACCGAAACGTCGTGGCGCTCGACGACGTCAGCATCGAGATTCCGGCGAACAAGATGATCGGAATCATCGGCCCGGACGGAGTCGGCAAGTCGACCCTGCTCGGGATCCTCGCCGGGGTGCGGACGATCCAGCAGGGCAGCGCCGAGGTTCTGGGCGGCGACATCGGCGACGCGAAGTTCCGGACCGCCATCGCCGAGCGCATCGCCTACCTCCCGCAGGGGCTGGGCAAGAATCTCTACCCGACCCTCTCCATCTACGAGAATGTCGACTTCTTCGGGCGGCTGTTCGGCCAGTCCAAGGCCGAGCGCGACTGGCGGATCGACGATTTGTTCGACAGCACCGACCTGACGCCGTTCCGGGAACGGCCCGCGGGCAAGCTGTCGGGCGGGATGAAGCAGAAGCTCGGCCTGTGCTGCTCGCTGATCCACGACCCGGACCTGCTGATCCTCGACGAGCCGACGACGGGCGTCGACCCGCTCGCCCGGCGGCAATTCTGGGACCTGATCGACCGCATCCGCGAGCGGCG
Organism: Allosphingosinicella sp.; assembly: GCA_035630855.1. Classification (GTDB taxonomy): domain Bacteria; phylum Pseudomonadota; class Alphaproteobacteria; order Sphingomonadales; family Sphingomonadaceae; genus Allosphingosinicella. The sequence continues at coordinate 4,351 of DASQJV010000182.1, forward strand.
GCCGACGATGAGCGTGCTCGTCGCGACCGCCTATATGGACGAAGCGGAAAGGTTCGACTGGCTGATGGCGATGGACGCCGGCCGGATCCTCGACACCGGCACCCCGTCCGAGATCCGCGACAAGACCAATTCCGCCACCCTGGAGCAGGCCTTCATCAAGCTCCTGCCCGAGGAAGCGAAGAAGGGTCACCGGGAGCCCCAGATCACTCCGATGAAGCCCTCGGACGGCCCGCCGGCGATCGAGGCGCACGGCCTCACGCAGCGATTCGGAGCCTTCACCGCCGTCGACCATGTCAACTTCCGGATCGAGCGCGGCGAGATCTTCGGGTTCCTCGGCTCGAACGGCTGCGGCAAGACGACGACGATGAAGATGCTGACCGGGCTGCTCGAGCCGACGGAAGGCACCGCCAAATTGTTCGGCAAGGAGATGAAGGGCGGCGACATCGAGGCCCGGCGCAAGGTCGGCTTCATGAGCCAGGCCTTCTCGCTCTACACCGAGCTGACCGTCCGCCAGAATTTGATCCTCCACGCCCGTCTGTTCGACCTGCCGGCCGAGCAGGGCAAGGCGCGGGTCGAGGACCTGATCGTCAAGTTCGGCCTCGTTCCCGTCGCCGACACCCTCGCCCAGGACATCCCGCTCGGGATCCGCCAGCGCCTCTCGCTCGCCGTCGCCGTCCTCCACGAGCCGGAGGTGCTGATCCTCGACGAGCCGACGTCCGGGGTCGATCCGGTCGCCCGCGACGGTTTCTGGGAGCTGCTCATCCGGCTGTCGCGGGACGAGGGCGTGACCATCTTCCTCTCCACCCACTTCATGAACGAGGCGGAGCGCTGCGACCGGATGTCGATGATGCATCGCGGCAAGGTGCTCGCTCAGGGGCCGCCCGCCGAGCTCGTCCGCGAGCGCGATGCGCCCAACCTCGAATCGGCCTTCATCGGCTATCTCGAGGACGAGGCGGCGAAGGAGAAAGAGGGAGAGCCGGTCGTAGCCGCCGCCGCTTCGGCCGCCCCACCCGAGGCGCCGGCCGGCGCCGCGCACCGCACCGAGCCCGGCAAGTTCAGCCTCGCCCGGGTCTGGGCCTTCGCCCGCCGCGAGGCGATCGAGCTCCGCCACGACACGGTCCGCCTCGCCTTCGCCCTGTTCGGGCCGCTGCTTCTGATGGTCGTGTTCGGCTACGGAATCTCGCTCGACGTCAAGGACCTGACCTTCGCGGTGCTCGACTACGACCAGACCGTCTCCAGCCGCTCCTATGCCGACGGCTTCCGGGGATCGGATTATTATGACGAGCGGGCGCCGATCCTCAACGACAACGAGCTCGACCGGAGGCTCCGCAACGGCGAGCTGAGGTTCGCGATCGAGATACCCGCCGGCTTCGAGCGCGACCTCCAGCAGGGGCGCCGGCCCGAGGTCAGCACCTATATCGACGCCGCCGTGCCGTTCCGCGCCGAGACCGCCCGCGGCTATGTCGAGGCGACCCACGACAAATATGAAGT
>DASQJV010000183.1:0-3450 GCA_035630855.1 Allosphingosinicella sp.
ATGGGGAGGCAAATCACAGCCGGACCAGCATCTTGCCCATGTTCGCGCCCCGGAACAGGTCGAGGAAGGCCTCCGGCATCGCCTCGATCCCGTCCCTCACAGTCTCCCGGCCGGTCCCCTTGCCCGCTCCGATCCAGCCGCCCATGTCGCGGTAGAATTCGGCCATCTCGGGCAGATAGTCGGTGTAGATGAAGCCCTTGAGCATGATCCGGGCGGCGATCACCCGCATGATATATTTGAAGGCGTGCGGCGGGGCGCCGTTATAGCCCTCGATCATCCCGCAGATGGCGAAGCGGGCGTTCTGCCGGGCGGCGGCGAAGGCGGCGTCGAGATGCTCGCCGCCGACATTGTCGAAATAGACGTCGATCCCCTTGGGCGCCGCCTTGATCAGAGCGGGCACGATCGGCTCGGCCTTGTAGTCGATCACCGCGTCCGCGCCGAGCTCCCTGACCCAGGCGCATTTGTCCGCTCCGCCGGCCGAGCCGATCACGGTCATGCCCTTGGCCTTGGCGATCTGTACGACGGCCGAGCCAACTCCGCCCGCGGCGGCCGAGACGAAGACGGTGTCGCCCTCCTTCGCCTGAGCCGCCCTCAGCAGGCCGAAATAGGCGGTCCCGCCGGTCAGGCCGAGATTGCCCAGCCATTGATGGTCCTCGACGCCGAGCGGCGGCAGCTTGTTGAACTGCTCCGCCGGCCCGGCCGCGGCCTCGCGCCACCCGAGCATGTGGAAGACCGTCTCCCCCTCGGCGAAATTCGGCGAGCGGCTCTCGACGACCTTGCCGACTGCGCCCCCCTGCATCGGCGCTCCGACCTCGAACGGCGGGACGTAGCTTTTCACGTCGTTCATCCGCCCGCGCATGTAGGGATCGACCGACAGCCACTGGTTCTCGACCCGGACCCAGCCGTCCTGGAGCTCGCCGAGCGGCGCCTCCCTGAGCTCGAAATTGTCCATGGTCGGCATGCCCTGGGGGCGCGACTTCAGATGCCAGGCGCGGGTGGTGTCGGTCATGATGTCTCCCAATCCGTCATGCCGGGCTTGATCCGGCATCCATGAACACGGGCGCGGGCGGGCAGCCTCGGGCGGCGGCGCTCATGGATTCCGGCTTTCGCCGGAATGACGGGAGGAGTCAAAAAAAGCCCGGCCCCCTCGAAAGGGGCCGGGCCTCTTCGGTCGACCGAGCGAGTCAGTCGTCGTCGCGGTTTCCGTAGGTTCCCGAGAAGCTGCGGTCGAGGGCGTGCGGGCCCTCGCTTCCCTGGTCCGGCCGCTCGAACAGGGCGCGGCCGTTATCCTCGTTCCTCCAGCTGTCCATCGCCGACTGGGAGGTGCGATTGAGGATCACCTTGTCCTCGACGCTCTCGACCCAGCCGCAGGGCACCGAATGGTGCATTCCGCCGGCGGCGGGATCGGACTTGGCGAGGATGATCCGGTCGCCGCGGACCTTGTCGACCTTGCCGACATGGGTCCCGTCGGAGCCGACCACCTCCATATGCTCGGTCACGTTGCCGAGCATCTGGCGCTGGGTCTGGCGCTTCTGCCGCCAGCCGCCGAACTCAGCCTCGAACTTCGACTGATGCTCGCGGCGATATTCGTCATAGTCGCGGTCGAGATCCTCGATCTGCCGCCGCCGCCATTCCGAATAATGCGGGTCGTGGATGTCGCCGCCAAAGCCGCCGCGGGTGATATGCTCGCCGCCGCCGAAGCTTGCGAACCTCTGGCCCATCGCGCCGGCGGTCCCGACCCGGCCCGGATCCTCACGGTCGAAGCGGCCCGGGCCCGCATAGCCGCCACCGAAGCCGGTGCCGCCGCGGGCGACCCGGTCGTTGCCGAAGCTTTCGCCGCCGCGGCCGGAAGAGCCGCCCCAGCGCTCGCCGCGTTCGCCGCCGACCGAGCTCGAGAACCATCCTTCCCGCTCGCTTTCACGGTCACGGTCCCAGCCTCCGGACACGCCCGGACGGTCGCGGTGCCAGCTCTCGCCGGGCTGGTTGCCCCAGCCGCCGCCCATCCAGCCGGAGCCTCCGGAGCGCGGATCGCTGCCGCGGCCGCCGCTCATCCTCTGCTCCTGCTCCCAGCGGCGCTCGTCCATCTCGCGCCGGCGCTGGGCCTCGTCGTCGCCGAACCAGGAGCGGACCTCGTCGCCCGCGCGGTCGAAGAAGCCGCGATCGTCGCCGCCGCGTCCTTCGCCCCGCCAACCGCCGCGATCGTCGCGGCCCTGCCATCGATTCCCATAGCGATCGTCGCTGCCGTGTCCCATGATACTCTCCTCGTGATCTGGCCCGCAGGCTTACGGGGCGCGGAACCGTCCGCGCGCCGCGGGATGCAGGGAGAACGGGGCCTTGCCGAAGCTGTTCCATGGTAAGAGCCGACCCGTGACCGCCCCCCGCCGAACCGAATCGGGGGCGATTTGGCGCATTGCGCAACGGGCGTCGGGCCGCTATCTGGGCGCCTCCCAACCCCGCGCCCGGCGCGGCGGAAACCTGGCTGCCGAAAAGGCGCGGGGCTGTAGCTCAGATGGGAGAGCGCTGCAATCGCACTGCAGAGGTCAGGGGTTCGATTCCCCTCAGCTCCACCAGCCTTCGCCCTTCGGGCTTCGGCTGGCGAGCCAGCCGGAGCGCCGAGGGCGAAGGCGGGCTACGGAGTCTCCACTTTAGGCGGCAGCGGAAACAGCGTCGTGAAACGGTTTGCCGTCTCGCTTTTTCCCTCCACGCTCAGGATGCCCGCCGCCTCCAGCGCCTCGATCGGCTGGCCGCCGTAAACGAAAGCCGCCAATCCCGTCGGCGTTCCGGTGAACACTACGTCCGCGTCTTCGATTTCGGCCCTCCCGCTTTCGAACCGCCCGTCCTCCACCTCGGCCAGGAAGCTCTCCGCCCCCAACCTGAACCCGATCCGCGCCCGGAAATCCCCAGCCCGCGCCGGGTCGAACATGGTCCGGAACGACAGCATGATCGAGGTCGCGCTGATCGGCAGGGTAGGATCGTGGGCCGGGGAGCGGGCCGCCCATTTGCCGAGCGACTGGACGATCGGCTCGGCCTCGTAGCCCCAGGGCGTCAGCTCGTAGACCTGGGCGGAGGCGGGCGGCGGCAGCCTGCGCCGGACGAGCAGGCCGGCGGCCTCGAGCCCCTCCAGCCGCTGGGTCAGGACGTTGGCGCTGATCCCGGGCAGGTCCGAGCGCAGGTCGCTGAAGCGCTTCGGGCCGAGCATCAGCTCGCGCATCACCAGCAACGCCCAGCGCTCGCCGATCAGGTCGAGCGCATGGGCGGTTCCGCAGGCGTCGTCGTAGCGCCGCTTCACTGAGGCGGTTATTTTTTGTGACTTCATGGTTGCTTTTTATAACTGATGCGCGCATCAAGGTCAAACAGCGATTCGCTCCAGGAGGGAAACATGCCCCGGATGATCTTCGTGAACCTGCCGGTCGCCGACCTCGACCGCTCGGTCGCCTTCTACAAGGCGAT
>DASQJV010000184.1:0-3719 GCA_035630855.1 Allosphingosinicella sp.
TATCCTGCACCTTGTTCCTCGGCATGAATCCGACCTATCAGTTCGTATATACATTGTCAATACAAGCACGACTATGTCCGTCCATGGCCGAGTCTCGGCATCCCAGCCCCCTAACGCGGAGCGACCGAAGTCCCTATCTGCGTCTATGACCCAGTGAGGGAGATCCAATGACCACCAACGCCTATGGCGCCTACGCCGCCGACAAGCCGCTCGAGCCGATCGCCATCGAGCGCCGCGCGCCGGGCCCTCGCGACGTCCAGATCGAGATCGCCTATTGCGGGGTCTGCCATTCGGACCTGCATACCGTCCGCTCCGAATGGGGCGGGACGCTTTATCCCTGCGTGCCCGGGCACGAGATCGTTGGCCATGTCAGCGCGGTCGGCGCCGAGGTCTCCGGCTTCGCGGTCGGCGACACCGTGGGAGTCGGCTGCCTGGTCGACAGCTGCCAGCGTTGCGCCGCCTGCGACGAGGGCCTCGAGCAATATTGCACCAACGGCTTCGTCGGCACCTACAACGGCCCCACCCAGGACCCGCCCGGCCATACGCTCGGCGGCTACTCCCAGCGCATCGTCGTCGACGAGAAATTCGTGCTGAGGATCCGCCATCCCGAGGACCAGCTCGCCGCCGTCGCGCCTTTGCTCTGCGCGGGGATCACCACCTGGTCGCCGCTCCGCCACTGGAAGGCGGGGCCGGGCAAGAAGGTCGGCATCGTCGGCATCGGCGGGCTCGGCCATATGGGGATCAAGCTCGCCCACGCCCTCGGAGCCCATGTCGTCGCCTTCACCACGTCCGAGAGCAAGCGCCGGGACGCGCTCGACCTCGGCGCCGACGAGGTCGTCGTCTCGCGCGACGCCGGTCAGATGGCCGCCCATGCGGGAAGCTTCGACTTCATCCTCGACACGGTCGCCGCGAGCCACGATCTCGACGCCTTCACCGCCTTGCTCAAGCGCGACGGCACCCTGTGCCTGGTAGGCGTGCCCGAGCATCCGCATCCCTCGCCGAGCGTCGGCATGCTGATCTTCGGCCGCAAGTCGATCGCCGGCTCGCTGATCGGCGGGATCGCCGAGACCCAGGAGATGCTCGATTTCTGCGCCGAGCACGGCATCGTCTCGGAGATCGAGACGATCCCGGTCCAGAAGATCGACGAGGCCTACGACCGGATGCAGAGGAGCGACGTCAAATACCGCTTCGTCATCGACAGCGCGTCGCTGGCGGGATGACGGAGCCCCTTTAGCCCGCCGCCGCCCTTTGCCATAAGGGGCGGTCAGGAGGGGGGTGGATGCCGTTTGTCGTCATGCCGGACTTGATCCGGCATCCATGCACACGGATCGCGGAAATCTCCCGCCGTTCGTGGTCATGGATTCCGGCTTTCGCCGGAATGACGGGCCTGGCCCTCCTCCTCGGCTCGCCGCTGGTCGCCGCCGAAACCGAGAAGCCCGTCGCCCGCGACTATTCGCTCGTCCGCGCGGCCGCCGCGCCGCGCACCCAGGAATGGGAGGTCGCCGAGGCGAAGAGCGCCGGCTGCGTCTCCTGCCATGTCGAGAGCGACCGCAAGACCATGCATTCGAGCCCCGCGGTGGTGCTCGGCTGCGTCGACTGCCACGGCGGCAACGCCGCGGTCGCCGGCGACTCGTCGCTCGCGCATGACGACCCCGCTTATGTCGCCGCCCGCGACAGGGCGCACGTCCTGCCGCGCTATCCCCGATCCTGGCACTGGCCGTCGAGCGCCAATCCGGGCCGCACCTACACTTTGCTCAACAAGGAGAGCCCTGAATACGTCCGCTTCGTCAACCCGTCCGACTATCGGGTGGCGCGCGACGGCTGCGGGGCCTGCCATATCGAGGTGATCGAGGCGGCGGAGCGCTCGCTGATGGCCTCGGGCGCGATGCTGTTCGGCGGCGCCGCCTACAATAATGGGATCGTCCCGTGGAAGAACTACATCTTCGGAGAGGCCTACACCCGCTCCGGCGAGCCCGCGAGGATCGTCTCTCCGCCCTCGCCCGAGGCGGTCACCGCCGAGCAGAAGGCGCGCGGAGTCCTCGCCGAGCTCTACCCGCTTCCGACCTGGCACGTCATCCCGCCCGGCGACGTCTTCCGGGTCTTCGAGCGCGGCGGCCGGACGATCGGGACGCAATTTCCCGAGATCGGCCTCCCCTCCCCCTCGGGCTCGATCCAGCGGCTCGAGGAGGGCGGCCGCCCGGACATCCGCCAGTCGAACCGCGGCCCCGGCACCGGCCTCAGGGTCGCCATCCCCGTCCTCAACATCCACAAGACCCGGCTCAACGACCCCTTCATGTGGTTCATGGGCACCAACGACCAGCCCGGCGACTATCGCCACTCGGGCTGCGCCGGCTGCCACGTCGTCTACGCCAACGACCGCGAGCCCAGGCACAGCCTGACCTGGGCCAGGTTCGGCCGCGACGGCCAGACGGCGACGGTCGACCCGACGATCGCCGGGAAGATGGAAGAGCACGGCTCCCCGGCGAGCGCCCCCGCCGACGCCGCCCACGGCGCGCTCAGGGAGAAGGGCCACCCGATCCGCCACGCCTTCACCCGGGCGATCCCGACCGCCCAGTGCATGACCTGCCACATGCACCAGCCCAACATCTTCCTGAACTCCTTCCTCGGCTACACGATGTGGGATTACGAGGCCGACGCCGACCTGATGTGGCCGGGGCCCGACAACCGGCTCCCGGCGGCCGGCCCGGAGGAAGAATCGAAGCTTCGCCGGCAGCATTATCCGGACCCGGCCGAGGTCCACGAAGTGCTCGACCGCAATCCCGAGGGCGCCGCCCCGCGCGGGCTGTGGGGCGACCTCGACTTCCTCCGCAACGTCTACGACCGGGTCAACCCGCTGGCGAGGCACACCCAGTTCGCCGACTATCACGGCCACGGCTGGAACTTCCGCGCCGTCTACAAGCGCGACCGCGAGGGCAATCTGCTCGATTCCGAGGGCAGGATCGTCCCGCCGGACGACCCCGGGAAGTTCCGCAAGGCCGGCGCTCCCGAATTCGTCCCGCCCGGCGAGCAGAAGGGCAAGGCGGTCCACATGATGGACATCCACGCCGAGAAGGGGATGCAGTGCGCCGACTGCCATTTCGCCCAGGACAGCCACGGCAACGGCTACATCTACGGAGAAGTGGCCAACGCGGTCGAGATCGGCTGCAAGGACTGCCACGGCACCGCGAGCCGATATCCAAACCTGCTCACCTCCGGCCCGGCCGCCCCGCCCCGGGGAACCAACCTCGCCTTGCTCCGCAACGAGGACGGGCGGCGACGCTTCGAGTGGATGGCGAACGACGACGGCCGGCGCGTGCTGGTCCAGCGCTCGATCGTCGACCCGGAGCTTGAATGGGAGGTGTCGCTGGTGAAGGACAGCGTCGACCCGCAGGCCCCCCGCTTCAACCTCAAGGCGGCGCGGGCGAAGCTGATGTCGAGCGAGGGGGCGGAAAGTGGTCGCTATGTTTTCGGAAGTGGAGTCGCGCCCGAGAAATTAGCCCATAAAGACAATGAGATGGCCTGCTTCACCTGCCATCTGAGCTGGACGACGAGCTGCGGCGGCTGCCATCTGCCGATCGAGGCGAACTGGAAGACCAAAAGCCACAAGTACGACGGCATCGAGACCCGCAATTTCGCGACCTACAATCCCCAAGTCGCCCGCGACGACATGTTCCAGCTCGGCCGCCACCAGACGACGAAGGGAAATGTCATAGCACCGG
>DASQJV010000185.1:0-11945 GCA_035630855.1 Allosphingosinicella sp.
GTCATTCCGGCGAAAGCCGGAATCCATGAACACCGTCTCTGTCTGTCCTGAACCGCCGGTGTTCATGGACCCCGGCTTTCGCCGGGGTGACGGTTAGGGACGTAATCCTACAGCGCTTCGGCGCCCGAAATGATCTCCACGAGCTCGGTCGTGATCGCCGCCTGGCGCTGCCTGTTGTAGGCGATCGACAGGCGGTTGATCATGTCGCCGGCGTTGCGCGTCGCATTGTCCATCGCGGTCATCCGGCTGCCCTGCTCGGACGCGGCGTTCTCGAGAAGCGCCCGGAAGATCTGGACGGCGACGTTGCGCGGCAGGAGCGAGGCGAGGATCTCCTCCTCGTCAGGCTCATATTCGATCGCGGCGCTCGACCCCGTCGCGGCGGCGCCGGCTTCCGGCAGCGAGACGGGGATGATCTGCTGGCCGACCGGCTCCTGGACCAGGGCCGACTGGAAGCGGGCGTAGAAGAGGTGGACGACGTCGATCCCGTCCGTCTGGTAGCGGTCGATCAGGTCGTTGGCGATCGCCTGGGCGTCGGCGAAGCTCGCGAACTTCATCTCGCTGGTGTCGTGCTGGTGGATGATCTGCTTCGGATAGAGGCGCTGGATCACCGCCCGGCCCTTGCGGCCGACCAGGTAGAAGAGGACCTGCTTGCCCTCGCGGGTGAGGTCGTCGGCCTTCTTTCGGGCGGCCCGGACGATGTTCGAGTTGAACGCTCCGGCGAGGCCGCGGTCGGACGTGGCGACGACCAGCAGATGGGTCTGGTCGCGGCCGGTGCCGGCGAGCAGCTTGGGGCTTTGCGGGCTGATCGCCACCTTGGCGGCGAGGCTCGTCATCACCTCTTCCATGCGGGTCGCATAGGGACGGCCGGCCTCCGCCGCCTGCTGCGCCCGGCGCAGCTTGGCGGCGGCGACCATCTTCATCGCCTTGGTGATCTTCTGCGTCGACTTGACCGACGCGATCCGCCCTTTGAGCGCCTTGAGAGAAGCCATTGGTCCTTAAGCTCCGAAACCGTTCGGGCTGAGCCTGTCGAAGCCCTTCCCTTGACCTGCGCCTGAAGAAGGAAGGCCCTTCGACAGGCTCAGGGCGAACGGAGTTTCCTATTCGTTACGCAAACGTCTTCGCGAAATCGCCGATGATGCTCTTCAGCTGGCCCGCCGTGTCGTCGTCGAGCGTCTTCGTGTCGCGGATCTTGCCGAGCACGTCGGCATGGTCGCTCCGGAAGTGGCTCAGAAGAGCGCTCTCGAAGCGGGTCACCGCGTTGACCGGCACGTTGTCGATGAAGCCGTTGACGCCCGCATAGATGGAGACGACCTGCTCCTCGACCGGCATCGGGCTGAACTGGGGCTGCTTCAGAAGCTCGGTCAGCCGGGCGCCGCGGTTGAGCAGGCGCTGGGTCGAGGCGTCGAGGTCCGAGCCGAACTGGGCGAAGGCCGCCATCTCGCGATACTGGGCGAGCTCGAGCTTGATCGAGCCGGCGACCTTCTTCATCGCCTTGGTCTGGGCGGCCGAGCCGACGCGCGACACCGAGAGGCCGACGTTGATGGCCGGACGGATGCCCTGGTAGAAGAGCTCGGTCTCGAGGAAGATCTGGCCGTCGGTGATCGAGATGACGTTGGTCGGGATGTAGGCCGAGACGTCTCCGGCCTGGGTCTCGATGATCGGGAGGGCGGTCAGCGAGCCGCCGCCATTGTCCTCGTTCATCTTGGCCGCGCGCTCGAGCAGCCTCGAGTGGAGGTAGAAGACGTCGCCCGGATAGGCCTCGCGGCCCGGCGGACGGCGAAGCAGGAGCGACATCTGGCGGTAGGCGACGGCCTGCTTGGAGAGATCGTCGTAGACGATGACCGCGTGCATTCCGTTGTCGCGGAAATATTCGCCCATCGTGCAGCCGGTGTAGGGCGCCAGGAACTGGAGCGGGGCCGGCTCGGAGGCGGTGGCGGCGACGACGATCGAATATTCCATCGCGCCATTCTCTTCGAGGGCGCGGACGATCTGGGCGACGGTGGAGCGCTTCTGGCCGATGGCGACGTAGATGCAGTAAAGCTTCTCGCCCTCCGCGCCCGACTTGTTGATCTCGCGCTGGTTGATGAAGGTGTCGAGAGCGACCGCCGACTTGCCGGTCTGGCGGTCGCCGATGATCAGCTCGCGCTGGCCGCGACCGACGGGGACGAGCGCGTCGAGCGCCTTCAGGCCGGTCTGGACCGGCTCGTGGACCGACTTGCGCGGGATGATCCCGGGCGCCTTGACCTCGACCCGGCGGCGCTCGGCGCCCTCGATCGGGCCCTTGCCGTCGATCGGGTTGCCGAGGCCGTCGACGACCCGGCCGAGCAGGCCCTTGCCGACCGGGACGTCGACGATGGTGCCGGTGCGGCGGCAGGTGTCGCCCTCGCGGATGGCGCTGTCGTTGCCGAAGATGACGACTCCGACATTGTCGGCCTCGAGGTTGAGCGCCATGCCTTTGATGTCGCCGTCGAACTGCACCATCTCGCCGGCCTGGACGTTGTCGAGGCCGTAGATGCGCGCGATCCCGTCGCCGACGGACAGGACGGTGCCGACCTCGGAGACTTCGGCGTCGGTGCCGAAGCTGGCGATCTGATCGCGGATGACCTTGGAGATTTCAGCGGCGCGGATGTCCATTTTCAGCCTTTCATCGCTTGCGCGAGGGTATTGAGTTTGGTGCGGATGGAGCCGTCGATCATCTGGGAGCCGATCTTGACGACCAGCCCGCCCAAGATGGTGGGATCGATGCTCAAATCAACGGCCACGTCGCGGCCGAGACGGCTCTTGAGATTGGCCTTGAGGGCGGAGACCTGGGAGTCGTCGAGCGGGTGCGCGGAGGTCACTTCCGCCGTCACCTCGCCGCGATTGCGGGCGGCGAGCAGGTTGAAGTTGCGGATGATCGCTCCGAGCTGGCCGAGCCGGCGGTTCTGGGCGAGCACGCCGAGGAAGTTGGTCGTGACCGGATCGAGCCGCATCGCCTCGGCGAGGCCGGCGACGCCTTTGAGGGCGTCGTCGCGCCGGGTCAGCGGGCTCGTCGTCAGCGAGCGCAGATCGTCCGAATCGGCGAGCGCCTGCTTCAACGAGGCGAGGCTGGCGCCGACCGCCTCGAGCTGCCGCTCGTCGCGCGCGAGCTCGAACAGGGCCATCGCATAGCGGCCCGCCAGACTTGCCTGAATGCCGCCGGAAATCTCCACGCGCGCCTTTACTCCCAGATGGAATTTTTTGACCCATGATAGAAGCGCGCGCGGCGCTTCGGGTCAGGTCGCGGGCGCCCTAGCAGGGGCTTTGCTGCGATGCAACCGGTCGTCATTCTCCCGTCATTCGGCGAAGCCCCAATCCATGGACACGGAAGCGCCGGTTGCCCGTATTCATGGATCCCGGATCAAGTCCGGGATGACGACTGCTTTGACAGCAAGCGGCGGGAAGCAAGCCGGAGCCGAATCGCGCAGATCGAGGCACGACCTGACGGAGCCCACTCATGACCTATCGAATCGAAGGACTGGAACGCGAGGCCTACGCCGGCCTGCTCGGCCTCACCGACGGCGACCTCGCCAAACGCGGCGCCAGGCGAGTTATCGCCGACTCCAAGCCCGGCTTCCCCTGCCGGGTCACGCTCGAGGATGCCGAGCCGGGCGAGAGGCTGATCCTGTTCAACCACGTCTCCCACGACGTCCCGACCCCGTTCCGGAGCGCCTATGCCGTCTACGTCAGGGAGGGCGCCGGAGAGCCGGCCCGCTTCGTCGACGAGACTCCGCCGGTCTTCGCCGGCCGCGCCCTGGGCCTGCGCGGCTTCGACGGCGAGGGCATGCTCCGGGGCGCCCTGCTCGCCCTTCCCGGCGAGGCCGACGCAGGGATCCGGGCATTGTTCGAGCGGCCGGAGATCGCGACGATCCACGCCCACAACGCCGCCGCCGGCTGCTTCGCGGCCAAGATTGTGCGAGACTGAGCCATGGCGACTCTCCTTTCACCCCCACCCGCCGAGCTCGATCCCGACTCCGCCTGGGCCGCCGTGCTCCGCCGCGACCGCGCCCTGGACGGCCGTTTCGTCACCGGAGTGCTCACCACCGGCATTTATTGCCGGCCGTCCTGCGCCGCCCGCCACCCCAGGCGGGAGAATGTCCGCTTCTTCGCGACCGGCGCGGAAGCGGCGGCGGCGGGCCTCAGGGCCTGCCTGCGCTGCAAGCCGGACGACGTCAGCCGCGATGCCGCCGCGGTCGAGGCGGCGCTGAAGCTGATCGAGGCGGCCGAGGAGCCGCCCTCGCTCGAGGCGCTGGCCGCCCGGGCCGGCTATTCCCCCTTCCACTTCCACCGCCTGTTCAAGCGCGCGACCGGCGTCACGCCCGCCGCTTACGCCCGAGGAAAGCGAGCCCGAGCCATGACCGAGACCCTTGCCGCCGACGGGCGGGTGACCGACGCCATCTACGATTCCGGCTATTCCGGCCCCGGCCGCTTCTACGCCGACGCGAAGGACCGGCTCGGAATGACTCCGACCCGCTGGCGCGACGGCGGCCGCGGCGAGACGATCGGCTGGGCGACGGCGGAAACCTCGCTCGGAACGATGCTGGTCGCGGCGACCGGGCGCGGGATCTGCCGGCTCTCCTTCGACGAGGGCGAGGCGGAGCTGAAGCGGCGCTTCCCCAACGCTTCGATCGTTCCCGGCGGCGAGGCGATGGCCGAGCTGGTCGAGCGCACCGTCGCCGCGGTCGAGGCTCCGGAGCGGCCGCACGACCTCCCGCTCGACGTCCGCGGAACCGCCTTCCAGGAAGCGGTGTGGCGCGAGCTCGCCCGGATCCCGCCCGGAGAGAGCCTCTCCTACGCGGCGCTCGCGGCGCGGGCGGGCCGGCCGCAGGCGGTCCGGGCCGCTGGAACGGCCTGCGGATCGAACCAGATCGCCGTGCTCATCCCCTGCCACCGCGCCCGCCGCGGAGACGGCTCGCCCGGCGGCTATGCCTACGGCCTCGAGCGCAAGGCCAGCCTGCTCGAGCGGGAGGGCTGGCGGGGGTGAAATCCGGCTAAATCCTCCCCCGGACTTCCGGGGGAGGGGGACCGCGCGAAGCGCGGTGGAGGGGTTCTGCGACGATGGAAGAACCCCTCCACCACACTTTGTGTGGTCCCCCTCCCCGCGAAATCGCGGGGAGGACTGGTGCGAGCTTCACCCCTCCTTCTTCTCCGTCTCCTTGGTCGCGGCGTCCCAGGCCTCGAGAGCGGCCTTGGCGCCGCTCGAATCGAGCTTGGCGATGACCGCCACCACCGCCTGGCCGAGCTCTCCGCCGTGCGGATCGAAGGCGATCGGAGCGAGCGCCCGGCGCGCTTCGGCTGCCTTGCCGTCGACCAGGAGCTGGCGGGCGGCGTTCAACCTCAGGCCCACATCCTGCGGCGCCAGGGCGAAGGCCTGGAGCAGCCCGCTGACCGCGAGCGGGGTGGGAGCGATGCCCTGGGCGATGAAGCTCTGATAATAGAGGATGAGCGGCTGGGGATGGTTGGGATCGGCGCGATTGGCCTGACCGATCAGCCGGCGGACCGCCTTCCAGGCGGACTCGTCGCCTTTGGACGTCACGGCCCGCTCGAAGGCCACCCTCGCCCGGTAGGTCAGGGCGTCGACATTCTTCGGGTCCGCCGCGATCGCCCGGGCCGCCGCGGCGTCGGCCGCGTCGAAATTGCCGGCATCGAACTCGGCTTCTGCGAGAGCGGCCTGGACGGCGGGGTCGTCGGGCCACGGCGCGGCGGCCTTGCGCATGTCGGCGGCGACCCGGCCGGCGTCCGCGCTGGTCACTCCGACCTGCGAGCGGATCCAAAGGTCCATGATCGCATCCTCGCCCGGCCGGAGAGTCCTCAGGACGACCGGCTCGATTCCGAGACGCTCCGCCTTCAGCGGCAGATAGGGGATCATCTTGCGGTTGAGGTAGGTCTTCAGCTCGCGGTCGAGGACCTTGAGATCGCCGAAGGCCGACTTCGCCGCCTCCAGGCTCCCCTTGCCGCTGTTGACCGCGTTCAGATAAGCCTCGAGCTGGCCGCTCCGGGTTCGGTCGAAGGTCAGATAATGGGTGAGCAGCCAGCCCCGGCCGTAGATGGTCGCTTCCCATTCGAGCTGGGTGAGCTTGCGCCGGGTCGGATCGAACAGCAGCTCGATCGGCAGCGGGCTCATTCCGACCAGCCCCCAGGCGCGGTGGTTGGCCGCGGCTCCGAAGCCCATCGATCCGTCCTTCTCGAACCTGGCGGTCGAATAGAATTCGGCGAAGCCCTCGCGGAACCAGGCCGGATAGGCCGCCGCCACGCTCTGAAGCATCATATGGTGGGAATATTCGTGGAGGAGGATGATCGCCGGATCGAGATCGGTCCTGCTCCCGGTGCCGCTGATCCGCGGCACCACGGCGATCGAGCCGCCGGCGCGTCCCGCATAGAAGCCGGCGATGCCGCTGCCCTTGGCCCGGGCAAGGCGCTGCACCGCCGCGATGTTGCCGACCACGTACACCGTCACCCGGTTCCCCGGCCCCAGATCCTCGTCGGGGAAGCCGAGGCGCAGGCGCATCGCCTTGTCGAACTTCTCGAGCTTGGTCGCGAACTCCTGGAGCGACTGGGCGCTTCCTTCCGAATAGACGAGGAAATGCCTGCTGCTCGCCTCCCGCCACTCGGCCAGCGCCGGTCCGGGGAGCAGGCATAGTCCGAGCGCCAGGGCGGCCGAGCGGAACGACTTTCTCATGGTGTTGATTCTCAACCTTTCTTCGCGGCCAGCTTGTTCTCGAGGCGAACCAGCATCTCGCGCGCGGTCTCCCGTTTCACTTCGCCGGCGCCGCGATATTTCTCCTCGCGCTCCTCGCGCCGTTTCTTCTCCGAGGCGCTCTCGCTCTTGCGGTGCGGAAGCTCATAGGCGACCGGCCGGATGATCGCGATCGCTTCCCGGATCATGTCGCGCCGCTCGAAGTCGGCCGCGACCTTGTAGCGAAGGTCGGAGTCGCTCGGCGCCAGCTCGTGCGCCTTGTAGAGGGCGGCCTGGGCCGCGTCGGGAGGGAGCACGCCCTGGCGGGCATAGCTGTCATAATAGGCTTCGAGGACGAGCGGGTCGTCCGGGGCCGCCTTGCTGGCGCGGACCAGATACTGGCGCGCCGAATTCCACGCCTTGGAGTCCCTGGAGGAGGCCGCCTTGAGGCGGTCCATCTCCGCCAGAGCCCTTTGCAGCAGGCCTCGAGGATCGTCGGGGGCGGCGGCGAGGAGCCGGTCCGCGGCCGCCGCGGCGGCGTCGCGGTTGCCGGCGAGGCGCTCCGCCTCCGACAGCAGGGCGAGGGCGAAGGGATCGTTCGGGAATCGGCCGGCGGCGCCGCGCACCTTGCCGGCGAACTCGGCCGAATCGCGCCTGAGGATGCCCTGGCCGAGCTCGATTGAGAGCTCCATCATCGCATTCTCGGCCGGGGTCGCCGAGCGGATCGCGATCGTGCCCACGTCGATCTTCTTGAACGGCAGCCGGAGGACCTGCATCCGGCTCCGGCCGGCATAGTTGCGGAGCCTGCCGTCGAGGGCGGCGACGTCGTCGAAGGCGTCCTTCATCGCCTGCTCGTAGGTGGCGCCGCCGTTGATCGACTTGAGATAGGCCTGGAGCTGCCGGCTCTGCTTGGGATCGTCGAAAGCGGAGCGGACCAGGAGCCAGCCCTCCGCGTAGAGCAGGTCGAGCTCGGGCACGTCGGCATAGCTTTGCGCGGTGAGCAGCTTCCTGACCGGCAGCCAGCGATTCTCGAAGAAGGAGCCGTAGCGGTAGTTGACCGGCTGCCCGACCTCGACGACGTCGCCGTCGAGGAAGTCCGTCGCCCCCCAGAATTCCGCGAAGCCCTCGCTGTACCAGGTCGGATAGGCGGCCGGGAAATATTGGAACATGAAATGGTGGGTATATTCGTGGAGCAGGATGCTCTCGGAATCGATGTCGATATAGTCCGAGCCGCTTCGGGAGTTGATCGCCCCCTTCGACCGGCTGCGCGATCCCACCATCATCAGCCCGCGGGCGCGGGAGATGTAATAGCCGGCGACGCTGTCGCTTCCGGCCATCTTGCCGACGGCCGCGGTGTTCTGGAACAGGTAAACCTTGAGCCTGACCGGGCTCGGCGGAGCGGTGACCCCGTGATAGGCGCGAAGCACGTAGTTGAACTTCTCGAGCTTGGTCGCGAACTCCCGAAGCTGCGACTCGCCGCCTTCCGAATAAACGAGGAAATTGGCCGTCCTGGCCTCCTTCCATTCAGCCTGCGCCGCCGCCGGAACGCAGGCGAGCAGCGCCAGCCACGCCAGCCCGATCAACCGGTTCATCGTCATCCCCCGAACTCTAGCCTGAGCCTTCCGCGCTTAGCCGAAGTCTCGGAAAAAGCCAAGTCAGGGCAGTCTCTTATCCGAATTTCGGGTGCTTTCAGACGCATCGGGGGGCGGGCTGACTCGCGGTCACAGGAAGGAGTAGGGATCGACGTCGACCGTCACTCGGACTCCGCGCGGCCAGCTCAGGGCTCCGAGCCAGCCGCGGATCACCTCCTGCATGTCGACCGAGCGGGCGGCGTGGACGAGCAGGCGCTGGCGGTGGCGGCCCCTCAGCATCGCGAGCGGGGCGGGGGCGGGGCCGAACACCGCCATATTCTCGACCCGAGGCGCCGCCCGCCCGATCAGCCGCGCCGCCTCGGTCGCCTCGGCCAGATCCTCCGACGAGATGACGATTCCGGCGAGACGGCCGAACGGCGGCATCGCGGCCTCGCGCCGGGCCTGGGTCTCGGCGGCGTAGAAGCTCTCGGCGTCGCCACTGACCAGGGCCTCGATCACCGCGGCCGAAGGCTCGTGGGTCTGGACCAGCACCCGCCCCGGCTTCTCGCCGCGGCCGGCTCGGCCGGCGACCTGGGCGATCTGCTGGAAGGTGCGCTCGGCCGCCCGAAGGTCGCCGCCCTGGAGGCCGAGGTCGGCGTCGACCACCCCGACCAAAGTGAGGTTGGGGAAATGATAGCCCTTGGTGACGAGCTGGGTGCCGACGACGATGTCGATCTCGCCCGACTCCATCCGGCCGACGAACTCGGCCGCCTTGGCCGGCGACCAGATGGTGTCGGAGGTGACGACGGCGGTACGCGCATCGGGAAACAGGTCGGCGACCTCGTCCGCGATCCGCTCCACTCCCGGCCCGACCGGCACCAGGCTCCCTTCCTCGCCGCATTCGGGGCAGGCCGAAGGCGGCAGCATCATGTGGCCGCAATGGTGGCAGGCGAGGCGGTGGACGAGCCGGTGCTCGACCATCCAGGCGGTGCAATTGGGGCATTGGAAGCGGTGGCCGCAATGGCGGCACAGGGTCAGCGGCGCATAGCCGCGGCGGTTGAGGAACAGGAGCGCCTGCTCGCCTCGCTCCAGGGTCTCCTCCAGCTCGCGGACCAGCCTCGGCGCCAGCCAGCGGCCGCGCGGCGGCGGGTCGGCGGTGAGGTCGAGGGCCTCGATCTCGGGAAGCTCGGCGACCCCGTAGCGCTCGGGCAGCTTCACCTCGGTATAGACTCCGATCTCGGCCATCTGCCGGCTCTCGATCGCCGGGGTGGCCGAGGCGAGGACGATCGGAATGCGCTCGAGCTTGGCCCTCATCACCGCGACGTCGCGGGCGTGATACTGGACTCCGTCCTCCTGCTTGAAGCTGGTCTCGTGAGCCTCGTCGACGACGATCAGCCCGAGCTTCGGATAGGGCAGGAAGAGCGAGGAGCGGGCGCCGACCACCACCCTCGCGTCGCCGCTCGCGATCGCCCGCCAGGCGCGCCGCCGCTGCGACTGCCTCAGCCCCGAATGCCAGGCGACCGGCTCATGGCCGAAGCGGGCCGCGAAGCGCTTGAGGAAGGGCTCGGTCAGCGCGATCTCGGGAAGCAGCACCAGCGTCTGCCGGCCGAGCCGAAGCGCCTCCGCCACCGCCTCGAAATAGACTTCGGTCTTGCCCGAGCCGGTGACCCCGTCGAGCAGGAAGGGGGCGAATTCGGCCCCGCGCACGGCTTCGACGAAGACGTGGGCGGCCGCGCCTTGCGCCAGCTCGAGCTCGGGCGGGGCATGGTCGGGGTCGGGGCAGGGGAAGGGATCGTCGACCGACACCTCCACCGCCTCGATCGCCCCTGCCTTGACCAGGCCCCGGATCACCCCGTCCGACACGTCGGCCGCCATCGCCAGCTCGCGCACCAGCCCCTGACGCTCGCCGATCCTCTCCAGCGCCTGCGCCCGCTGCGCTGTCAGCCGCTCCGGAACGAAGCCGGTGGAGCGATATTCGGTGACGGTGCGCCCGCCGTCGAGGGCGCTGGCCGAGGCGAGGGCCATGCGGAGCACCGAGGCGAGCGGAGCGAGGTAATAATCGGCGGTCCACTCGATCAGCCGCCGGAGCGACTCCGCCAGCGGCGGCAGGTCATAGGCCTGGAGGAGCGGCCGAAGGCGGTTGTCCCCGACCGACTCCGCGTCGAGACGGTCCTCCTCCCAGACCACCCCGGTCATCTGCCGGGGGCCGAGCGGAGCGAGCACGATCGACCCCGGCCCAACCTCCATCCCCTCCGGAACGCGATAGTCGAGCGGCCCGAGCGCGGCGTTGAGAAGGAGGACTCGGCAGCGGTTCATACGGGGCCTAGATCGAGTCGCGGCGGACGAAAGGCAACCGGGGGAGGGGCATTATGCGGAATTGGATTTCCAACTCCTCCCTCTCCCCTACAGACAGAGGGGAAAGGAGGCGCCCATGATCGCACGACGCTGGCACGGCCGGGTCCCGGCAGCGAAGGCGGACGAGTATCTCGCCCTGATGCGCGAGGTGGCTCTGCCCGACTACCGCTCCACCGCCGGCAATCGCGGCGCCTGGTGCCTTCACCGCGTCGAGGGCGATGTCGTCCACGTCGAGATGTTCACCCTCTGGGAAGACGAGGCGGCGATCCGGCGCTTCGCCGGAGAGGCGATGGAGGTCGCCATATATTACGACTTCGACTCCGGCTACCTGCTCGAGCTGGAGCCGCACGTCGTCCATTTTGGCGTCGTGGCCGGCGATGAATCGCCGTAGCCTGACGAGCAGGCCGGCGCTTGACGCGAAAGGGAAAGTGTCGGCCTCACAAAGTCTTGGGGCCGTCAACTTCGTTCAGATGCGTCGAGGGCCGCCAGGTTGCGAGCGGCCGTCGTCCGGATCGGCTCCGGCGCGTCCTCCATCGAGGCGATCCGGGTGAGGAGCGGGGTGGCGGCCCCATAGTCTTTGCCGGCCAGATAGAGATTGGCCAGCATGTTCAGATTCAATGGATCGGAAGGGTCCAGCTCAACCGCCCGCCGGGCGCTGGCGAGAGCCTCTTCACCGTTTCCCAGTTCATAATAGTCGGCAGCCATGTTGGCATAGGAGGCGGCGTCCTCGCCGGCGACCGCCAGATGGAGCTTGTGCAGCTCGATGGCGGCACTCCAGTCTCCCCCGCGCTCCTTATCGATCGCGAGATTGTAGAATTTTGCAGCCGAGGTGAATCCGGACCCAATCGCTTGGCGGTAGGACGAAAGCGCCTGATCCCAACGGTTTAACGACAAGCTCGCATCCCCCTCCAGCACCAGGCCCAATGGCTGCCGGGGAAACAATTTCTGGAAAAGCCGGCTTGTTCGCAGCGCCGCCTGGTGGTTTCCGGATTCACTCTGCAGCCTGCAAAGAAGCGGTAGGTATTTCATGGACTGCGGATTTAGGCGCTGGGCCGCTCGAAGGGAGGTGGCAACGAGTTCAGGGTTGCCTGCCTCATGATTTGCCAGAGCGTAATGGAAAAGACTGTTTGCAGTGACCTTCTTCGAGTTCACGATCGGTTTGAGCAACTCGATGGTCATCTCGTAATGGCCTGCCAGACGCGCCAATTCGGCCGACAATTCCACCCACCCCTGATCGCTCTTCAAGCCGTTGTCGATCGACGTCGCCCTGCAGGCGACTTCATGTGCGCCGTGATAATCATGGGCCTGGGCGAGGGTCCCCGCCA
>DASQJV010000186.1:0-10035 GCA_035630855.1 Allosphingosinicella sp.
GTTACGCATGTCGGACCGTCTCCGTCAGTGGCCGCGTCAGCGGGCGGCGACCGCCCTTTGCGGCCGGATCTTCTCGCCTTCGGTGAGGAAGGGGCCGGCCGAGAGGACGACCCGCTCGGTGCCGTTCAGCCCCTCGGCGACGACCACTCCGCTGTCGGTGACCGAGCCGACCTTCACCGCCCGGCGGCGGACGGCATTGTCCTTGTCGACGATATAGACGTAGCTGCCCTGGCTGTCGTTCAGGACCGCCGATTCCGGAAGCATCGGGGCGTCGGTGGAGCCGGCGCGAATGTTGGCCGTGGCGAAGCCGCCGGGCCTGAGGTCGCGGTCGTAGGGCACCGCGATCCGGGCGACGCCCTGCCGGGTGGCCGGGTCGATGACCGGCGAGACCTGCCAGATGCTGCCCTGATAGGTCTTGGCCGAGCCGACCGGCGTGACCTGAGCGGAGACTCCGGTGCTGAGCGCGGTGAGGTCCGATTCCGGGAGGCGCGCCATCATCTCGAACTGGCCGCCGCGGGCGATCCGGAACAGGGCGCCGGAGCCCGGGCCGACGATCTGGCCGGGCTCGACGGTGCGGGTCAGAACCAGCCCGGCGGCCGGGGCCCGGACGTCGAGGCGGCCGATCCGGGCGCGGCTGGCGCCGAGATTGGCCTGGGCGACCCGGACCCGGGCGAGCGCGGCGTCGCGCGCGGCGACCCGGCGCTCGACGTCGGCCTTGGAGACGAAGCCCCGGGCGACCAGAGCCTGGGCCCGGTCCAGCTCCTGCTGGGCGAGGCGGGCGTCGGCGCGGGAGACGTCGATCTGGGCGGCCAGCTGCGACGCCTCCTGGGCCTGGACCGAGCGGTCGATGATCGCGAGGGTCTGGCCGGCGCCGACCCACTGGCCGGCCTCGACCAGGACGCTGACGACCTTGCCGCCCTCGCCGGGGATCCCGACCGGCATGTCGTAGCGGGCGGCGAGCTGGCCGGTGGCGGAGATGGTGCGGGCGACCTGCTGGCGGCCGGGAACGACGACGCTGACCGCCGGAGCGGCCTCGGCGCCCTCGCCGCCCGCCTTGACGGCGACCTTGGTGTCGCTTCCGCCGCGGCCGAACATGAACCAGGCGGCCGCCAGCAGGACCAGCACGGCGGCGACGGCGAGGATGATGTTCCTCCGGCGGCGGCGGGCGGCGGTCGCATCGTCGATGACGACCACTTCCTCGCTATCGACGCCGCCACTGCGCCATTTGCGCGACTCGAAGTTCATATCTTTCATCTTTCCCCACAACCGACCGGGCAGCAGACCGCTTCGGCCACTGTGTTAGCCGAATATAGCACCTGCCTCAAGACTAATCTGTCGCGCACCCCCACGCGGCGGAACCGGGCTCTACATTTTTTGTTGGGGTTTGGCCACTCGAAAGCATTAGGTTGGGGAACGAGCAAGGGAGGGTAACATGAACCTGATGGCCGACTACGGCTTCTTCGGCTGGATCCTGATCGGGGCGCTGGCCGGCGCGCTGGCCCGCTTCATCATGCCGGGCCGCGGCCCGAGCGGGTGCATCGTGACCATCCTGCTCGGCGTCGGCGGCGCGGTGCTCGCCGGCTGGCTCGGCAACATGCTCGGCTGGTACGATCGCGGCGAGGGCGCGGGCTTCCTCGCCGCCATCGTCGGAGCGATCATCATCCTCTTCATCTGGCGCCTGGTGGCGGGACGGCGCTGAGCATCCTCCCCATGCGGAGCATGGGGAGGGGGACCACCCGAAGGGTGGTGGAGGGGTAATTGGCGAGGCCTGTTCCAGCCACCCCTCCACCATGCTTCGCATGGTCCCCCTCCCCATCGCCTCCGGCGACGGGGAGGATCAGCGCCTCGTCGCCGCCTTCATCGCCCGGACGAAGCTTCGAATGTCCTCGCCGCGCGCCAGCCGGTCGACGATCGCCGAACCCGAGATGACTCCCGACGCTCCGGCCTCGAGCGCAAGCCGCACATGCTCCGGCCCGGCGATTCCGAAGCCGAGCACGGGCGGCGGCGCCCCGGCCTCGACGAGGGCGGCGATCACGCCGGCCGGGAATCGCACCTCGGAATCGGCGCCGGTGACTCCGGCTCGGGCGACGCAATAGGTATAGCCCTCGCCTTCCGCGGCGATCCGGGCGAGCCGCTCGGGCGGCGTGTTGGGAGCCGCGATCAGCACCGGCGCGACTCCGGCGGAACGGGACGCGGCCAGGAAGGGACCGGCCTCGATCAGCGGGACATCGGCGACGAGGACGCTGTCGACCCCCGCCTCGGCCGAGGCCCGATAGAAGGCCTCCGGGCCGCGCGCCACGACGAGGTTGGCGTAGGTCAGGATTCCGACCGGGACGGCCGGATGGCGGTCCCGGAACCCGGCGAGGAGACGGAAGCAGTCCGCCGTCCGGGTGCCGGCGGCCAGAGCCCGGACCGCCGCCGCCTGGATGACCGGTCCGTCCGCCACCGGGTCGGAGAAGGGGATCCCGACCTCGAGCATGTCGGCCCCGCCTTCGACCAGCGAATCGAGGATCCGGGCGCTGGTCTCGAGGTCGGGGTCGCCGAGCATGACGAAGGCGCCCAGCGCGCCTTCGCGCCGCTCGCCGAGCCGCTCGAACATGCGGGCGTAGCGGGTCACCGGGCCGCTCCGAGAAGCCGGCGCGCCTGCTCCATGTCCTTGTCGCCGCGGCCGGAGAGGTTGACCACCAGCACGGTCTCCCGCTCGGCCGCGTCGGCCATCTTCAGGGCATGAGCGAGCGCATGGGCGGATTCGAACGCGCAGATGATCCCCTCCGAGCGGGCGAGGAGGGCGAAGGCGGCGAGAGCCTCCTCGTCGGTCGCCCCGACATAGTCGGCCCGGCCGCTGTCCTTGAGATGGGCGTGCTCGGGCCCCACCGCCGGATAGTCGAGCCCGGCCGAGACCGACCAGCTCTCGTCCACCTGGCCGTCCTCGTCCTGGAGGACGTAGGTCTCGGCGCCGTGGAGGATCCCCGGCCGGCCGCGAAGCAAAGTGGCGCCATGCTCGCGGCCGCCCAGCCCGCGCCCGGCCGCCTCGACCCCGATCAGCCTCACCCCCTCGTCGGCGACGAAGTCCGCGAACAGGCCGATGGCGTTGGAGCCGCCGCCGACCGCGGCGATGCAGGCGTCGGGAAGCCGCCCCTCCTCCTCCAGTATCTGGGCCCGGGCCTCCTTGCCGATCACCCTTTGATATTCGCGGACCATCAGCGGGAAGGGGTGCGGCCCGGCGACGGTGCCGAGCAGGTAGTGGGTGTCCTCGAAGCTCGCCGCCCAGTCCCTCAGCGCCTCGTTGATCGCGTCCTTGAGGGTCCGGCCGCCGCTTGTCACCGGGACGACCTCGGCGCCCATCAGCTCCATCCGGAAGACGTTGAGCTTCTGCCGCTCGACGTCGCGGGCGCCCATGTAGATCCGGGTCCTGAGGCCGAACAGGGCGCCGGCGAGCGCCGTGGCGACCCCGTGCTGGCCGGCGCCGGTCTCGGCGATCAGCCGGCTCTTGCCCATCCGCCGGGCGAGCAGGGCCTGGCCGAGCACCTGGTTGGTCTTGTGGGCGCCGCCGTGGAGCAGATCCTCGCGCTTCAGGTAGATCCGGGCCCGCTCCGAGCCGAGGTTGCGGCAGCGGGTGAGCGGGGTCGGCCGCCCGGCATATTTGGCGAGCAGCTCCTCCAGCTCCGCCTGGAAGACCGGATCCTCCGACGCGTCGAGGAAGGCGGCCTCGAGCTGCTCGACGGCGGGCACGAGGATCTCCGGCACATAGGCCCCGCCATAGGCGCCGAAGCGGCCGCTCAGCCGCACGCCGGCTCCCCCCGGACGGAGGGCCGAAGCGCCTCGAAGAAGGCGTGGAGCCGGCCGGCATCCTTGCGCCCCGGCGCCATCTCGACCCCCGAGCCGACGTCGAGGGCGAAGGCCCCGACGCGGGCGGCGGCGCGGGCGTTGGACGGCCTGAGGCCGCCGGCGAGCAGCGAGCGGCCGAGATCGGCGCGGCCCTCGAGCCGCGACCAGTCGAAGGCGATCCCGGTGCCGCCCGAGCGGCCGCCGACCTGGCTGTCGAACAGGGTCCGGTCCGAGCCCAGCCGGGGGCGGGGCACCTCCCGCCCGACGGCGGCGGCGGCCCAGATCTCGGTCTCGTCGGGAAGCAGGCCGCGCAGCGCCCTGATGTAGAGCGCGTCCTCCTCGCCGTGGAGCTGAACCGCGCGCAGGCCCAGCGCACGTGCGCCGTAGGCGACCTGCATCGGCTTCTCGTTGCGGAAGACCCCGACGAGCGGGACCGGCGAGGCTTCGGCGATCGCCTCCGCCTGCGAGCAGGTGAGAGCGCGCGGCGTGTTGGGCACCATCACCACGCCGGCATAGGTAGCGCCGTGCTCGGCCGCCATGGCGGCGTCGTGCCCGTCGGTGATTCCGCAGACCTTCACCCGCCCGAAAGCGAGCGCCCGGGCCGCCTCGCCCGGATCGTCGGAGCGCATCAGCGACGAGCCGACCAGGAAGGCGTCGGCGAAGGGCGCGAGCCGCTCGACGTCGGCCCGGCTCGAAATCCCCGACTCGGCGACCAGCAGGGTTCCCGCCGGGACCAGCGGGGCGAGCCTCCCCGTCGTGGCGAGGTCGATCTCCATCGTATCGAGGTTGCGGTTGTTGATGCCGATGATGTCGGCCCCGAGCCCGACCGCCCGCCTTACTTCCCGGGCGCTGTGCGCCTCGACCAGCACGTCCATTCCGAGCCTGCGGGCGGCCGAAATCACCGCCGCCGCCTCCTCGTCGGCGAGGACGGCGAGGATGACCAGCACGGCGTCGGCGCCGTGAAGCCGGGCCTCGGCGACCTGGCGTGGGTCGACGATGAAGTCCTTGGCCAGGATCGGCCCGAGGAACTCCTTGCGGACCGCCCGCAGATCGTCGAGCGAGCCGCCGAAATAAGGCGCGTCGGTGAGGACGCTGATCGCGTCGGCCGCGCCTCGATAGGCGCGGGCGAGCGCTCCGGCGTCGGCCTTGGGCCGGATCGCTCCGGCCGAGGGCGAGCCCCGCTTCACCTCCAGGATGAAGCGCGCGCCCGGCCTGGCCAGGGCCGCCCTGAGGCTGCGCCGGGTCGGCTCCGCCGAATCGAGGCCGGAGCCGCCGAGCCGGGCGGCGACGTCGGCCCGCTTCCTCGCGACGATCTCCGCAAGCATTCCCGCTGTCTCAGCCATGGGTCGCCTCGACGAACAGCTTGAGCCGGCGATAGGAGTCGCCCGAACCCAGCGCCTGGAGCGCCATCGCCACTCCCTCGCGCAGGTCGGCGGCGAGGCCGGCAGTTAGCAGCAGGGCGCCGGTGTTGAGCGCCACCACCTCGGTCTCGGCGGGAAGGCCGTAGCCCATCAGCAGCGCCTTCAGCCGCTCGGCATTCTCCTCCGGCCCGCCGCCGCGGAGCACCTGCACCGGCCGCCGCTCCAGCCCGGCATCCTCGGGGCGGATGACCAGCCGCTCGAGCATCCCGCCGCTCACCCGGATCGCCCGGGTCTCGCCGTGGAGGGCGATCTCGTCGAGCCCCGAGCCGTGGACGACCAGAGCCCGCTCGACCCCGAGCGCGGAGAGGGTCTTCGCCACCGGCGCCAGCAGGGCCGGGTCGGCGACTCCGAGCAGCTGCACCCTGGGCTCGGCCGGGTTCACGCACGGGCCGACCATGTTCATGATCGTCCGCACCTTGAGCATCCGCCGGACCGGACCGGCGTGGCGTAGGCCGGGATGGTAGAGCGGCGCGAACAGGAAGCAGATTCCGGTCTCGTCCAGAGCCTTGCGCGAGACCTCGGCGCTTACGTCCAGCTTCGCTCCGAGCTGCTCGAGAACGTCGGCCGAGCCGCAGCGCGAGGTCACCGAGCGATTGCCGTGCTTGGCGACGGGAAGGCCGGCGGCGGCGGCGGCGAAGGCGACGGCGGTCGAGACGTTGATCGAGGCGGAGCCGTCGCCGCCGGTCCCGCAGCTGTCGGCGAAGAGATAGTCCGGGCTCGGGAAATCCTCGTCGGCGGAGCGGAGCGCCCGGGCGGCGCCGGTCAGCTCCCCGGCGGTCTCGCCCTTGAGGCGGAGGGCGACCAGCATCGCGGCGATGGCGGGCTCGGGCAGGCGCCCGGCGACGATCTCGGCGAAAACCGCTTCGGCTTCCGCCTCGGCGAGCGATTCGCCGGTGTAGAGCCGGGTGAGCGCGGCTTCGACGGACGGCGCTTCGGACGTGGAAAGGGCGTAGTTCGGCTGGGTCGACATGGTCTGGTTCCTGGAAGATGAGGCGCAAAAGAAAAGGCCCGCCGGGAGCGGCGGGCCTCTTCTGGGGACTTCGGATGCTTAGTGGATCCGGTTCACCATCGAAGGTCGAGCGCCGCGGCGGAGGACATGTCCCACCACCAGAGCCAGGCGTGCGCAGCGGCCGGCGCGAAAGGGGCGCAGGAGGAGCCGGTGCGGGTCGCGCGGGTCGTCATCGCCTCCCAAGTCCCAGCTAAAGGCCTGCAAGTCAATCCTTTCCGTCATGCCGGACTTGATCCGGCATCCATGAACACGGAGATCAGTGATGAGCCTGCCCACGTCCGTGTTCGTGGATTCCGGCTTTCGCCGGAATGACGGACCGGTTCAGCAACGATGCAGCCGCCGCCGCGTTGAAAGGACCGGAAGCGAAACTTTCGGAGTATCCCCCATGCGTTACCTGATCCTCGGCGCCGCCCTCGCCTGCTCGGCCCTGCCGCTCGCGCCGGCCGCCGCCCAGGTCCAGCCCGCCCCCATCCTCCTCGACGGCACCCGCCTCGACGTCGTCGCCACGGGCGAGGTCAGCCGGGTGCCGGACGTCGCGCGGATCACCGCCGGAGTCGTCACCGTGGCTCCGAGCGCGACTGCCGCACTCTCGCAGAATGCGACCCAGATGACGTCGGTCCGCTCCGCTCTGAAGCGGGCGGGAATCGCCGACCGCGACATCCAGACCAGCTCGATCAACCTCTATCCCGATTACCGCCAGGACGCCCAGGGCAACAACCCGCAGATCGTCGGCTACCGGGCCAGCAACGAAGTCTCGGTCCGCTTCCGCGACATCGCCGCCACCGGCAAGATCCTCGACGCCCTCGTCGCCCAGGGCGCCAACCAGATCAACGGACCGATGCTGACCATCGACAAGCCCGAGGCGGCGATGGACGAGGCCCGCACCCAGGCGCTCGCCAACGCCCGCGCCCGCGCCGAGCTCTACGCGAAGGCGCTCGGCAAGAGGGTCGGCCGGATCCTCTCGATCAGCGAGGCCGGGGCCAGTTACGCGCCGCCGGTGATCATGATGCGCCAGGCCGCGCGCGGCAACGTCGCCGATTCGACCTCCGTCGACCCGGGCGAGCAGAGCGTGACGGTCAGCCTGTCGGTGTCGTTCGAGCTGGAATAGCTCCCCGGCGACCGATCTGGGCCCCGGCCTTCGCCGGGGAACAGCTGCTGCGTACTTTCCTTTTTCCAGGGAACACCTTAGCGCTTCCACCATGCGTTTCCTTCCCCTATTCGCCGCGGCCGCCTTGATCGCCGCGCCCGCCGCCGCCCAGAAGCTCGGCGCCCGAACCGCGAGCCCCGACCAGGTGCTCGGCGAGGAGTCGGCGCTGGATCCGGTGGCGGAGATCGAGCGGCTCGCCGCCGCGGCGGCGGCCTATCCGCTCGGAACCGTCCAGAACCCGGTCCGAGTCGGCGGTCCCGAGGGCGCCCGCGCCTATATCGCCAGGCTCCGCTGCGCCGACGGCTCGCGGCCGCAGGTCGGCGCACGAAGCTCCGGAGCGGTCGGGGCCTACGGCACCCTGACCGAACGCTATCCGCTCGATTGCGGAACGGTTGCGCCCGGCCGCGTCGCCCTCTCCTTCGATTTCTATCATGAGGAGCATGTCGAGACCCGCCCCGCCCCCGGCTTCGCCCTCGACGCCCGCTGACCGGGGTGCGGACCTGGCTCGGGCGCCTCGGCACCCTCCTGCTCTTCCTCCTCGTCGGCCTGTGCTTCGCGCCGTCGCTGATCCCGCCCTTCCTCGACCGCATCTATTACGAAGGCCCGCGCTCAAACCATTTCGACGGCGAGCGCTTCTTCAATCCGACTCCGGGCCCCGCCTACAGGGCCCATGGCGGCCCCGCCCGCTTCATCAACCGCTTCATCGGCTCCAGCGAGCGCGCGCAATGGCCGGAGCGGGTGGCGGTAACCCCGACCGTTCCGCCCCGCCGGGTCGAGGGCCGGGAGATGCGCGTCACCTGGATCGGACACGCGACCGTTCTGGTGCAGACGGCCGGCCTCAACATCCTCACCGACCCGATCTGGTCCGAGCGCGCCTCCCCTTTCTCCTTCGCCGGCCCGAAGCGGGTGCGGGCTCCGGGCGTGCGCTTCGAGGACCTGCCGAGGATCGACCTCGTCCTCGTCAGCCACAATCATTACGACCATATGGACCTGCCGACGCTGAAGCGGATTTGGCAGCGGGACCGGCCGCGCATCGTCACCAGCCTCGGCAACGACGCCCTGCTCAGGGGCGAAGGGATCGACTCGATCGCGCTCGACTGGGGCGGGGCCTGGCCGGCCGTCTCGCTCTGCCCGCCCGAGGCCCCCTGCGGCGACATCGAAATCCGGGTGGAGCGCAGCCACCATTGGGGCGCGCGCTGGGGCACCGACCGCAACCGGGCGCTGTGGTCGGCCTTCACCGTCCGCCTTCCCGGCGGCAATCTCTTCTTCGCCGGCGACACCGGCTATGGCGACGGCAGCTGGGCCGACGAGGCGGCGAGGCACGGGCCCTTCCGGCTCGCCATCCTTCCGGTCGGCGCCTACGAGCCGCGCGACGTCATGCAGCCCAACCATCTCGATCCCGACGAGGCGGTGCGGGTCTTCGAGAAGCTGAGGCCGGCGATGGCGCTGGGCATGCACTGGGGCACCTTCCAGCTCACCTTCGAGAGCATCGACGACCCGCCGAGGCGGCTCGCGGCCGCGAGGAAAGCGCGCGGGATCGCCGCGGAGAGGTTCGTGACGACCGAAGTGGGGCGAACGTTCAGCGTACCCTGAATCCTCCCCATGCCGAAGGCGTGGGGAGGGGGACCATGCGAAGCATGGTAGAGGGGTAGCTGGCGCAGGCCTGAGCCAATTACCCCTCCACCACCCTTCGGGTGGTCCCCCTCCCCATCTGCGATGGGGAGGATGAAACTAGGCCGGGCCCATCCGGAAGACGCAGAACTTGTTGCCGTCCGGATCGCGGAAATAGGCGCCGTAGAAGGCTCGGTCCCCTTCCGGCCCGCGAAGCCCCGGCGCGCCTTCGTCGCTCCCGCCCAGCTCCAGCGCCTTGGCGTGGAGGCGGTCGACCTTATCCCGGGCGTCGACGACCAGCGACACCATGTTGCCGTTGCCCGCGCTCGCCGGCCGGCCGTCATAGGGCCGGGTGACGGCGATTCCGGGCTTGCCCCAGCCCGTCCCGTAGAGGGTGAAGCCGCTGTCCATCTCCATCAGCCGCGAGGCCCCCAATTCGGCGAACAGGGCGTCGTAAAAGGCCCGGCTGCGGTCGAGATCGTCGGTTCCGAGCGTGACGTAGCCGATCACCGCTCAGCCCGCCTTGGTGGAGGCGCTGCACTCGCCGACGCGCTTGCCGGACACGCGCATCTCCATCGTCATCGGCTTGCCCATCAGGTCGGTCTTCGTCTTCATCGTCATGTCGATGCTCTCGGGGCTGTAGCTGCCGGCCATCGTCATCTCGGTCTCGCCGGTTCCGCCCTGGCCCGGGCAGACCGTCTTGCCCTCGATCCGGCCGCCTTCCCACTTGAAGCCCTCCGACTTGCAGCTGCCGGATTTGTCGCCGGCGAAGATGTCGCCCTTCGGACCCTTGGCGTCCTCGGGAGTCATGCAGGTCCGGTTGGTGGTGCTTGCGCTCTTCTTCATGCTCTCGGCCATGCCCGCCGGAAGGCCTTCCGCGACGACGTCGACCACCTCCATCTTCATCTCCCACTCGCCGGGCCGGAGGCTGACTCCGGAGCCGCCGCCGCCGCCCGCCACCGCGGCCGCGCTCCCGTTCCCGCCGCTCTTGTCGGAGCTTCCGCAGGCGGCCAGCGCCA
>DASQJV010000187.1:0-7082 GCA_035630855.1 Allosphingosinicella sp.
CTCGAGGCGCATCAGGTCGGGATGGCTTCCGGCGGCGGCGAGGCGGGCGGCGGGATGGTCGTCGGCGACGTCGAGGCCGGGCGCCTCGACGGGCCCCTGCCCCTGGGCCAGCACGCGCAGAGCGGCCTTCTCGGCGAACAGCGCCTTGCCGACGCCCTGCGGGCCGGAAATCAGCCAGGCATGGTGGAGCCGCCCCGAGTCGAGCGCATCGCGAAAGGCGGAGACGGCGTCGTCATGGCCGAAGAGGGGCGTCACAGCCTCCCCTCCCTGCAAGGGAGGGGCCGGGGGTGGGTCCGCCGAAGGTGGCCGAAACTCCGACTCGGCAGGAAGTCTCGCTGCGCTCGCCTACCCACCCCTAGCCCCTCCCTTCCAGGGAGGGGATGAGGTCCTCGACGGCGGCGAGCAGCCTTGCCGTTACCTCTTCCGCCGATCCGCTCCCATCGATCCGCCGGAAACGCTCCGGCTCCCCCTCGGCCAATTGAGCGAAGGCCTCGGCGACCCGGTCGTGGAAGCCGCCCCCCCGTCCCCCGATCCGGTCCGAGCCTTCGGCGTCGCGGACGCTGAGCCGTTCGGCCACGGCCTCGGCCGGAAGCTCGAGGAGCAAGGTGCGGTCGGGCAGGAAGCCGTGGCTGCCGATCTCGTGCAGCGCCCGCACCGTCTCGATCCCGACTCCGGCGGCGCCGCCCTGATAGGCGAGCGAGCTGTCGAGGAAGCGGTCGCTCAGGACCCAGGCGCCCTGGTCCAGGGCGGGCCGGATGGTCCGGGCGACATGGTCGGCGCGGGCGGCGGCGAAGAGGAGGGCCTCCCCTTCGGGAGTCCAGCGGTCGTCGCCGCCTTCGAGCAGAAGCTTGCGGATCGCCTCGGCGCCGGGGCTTCCGCCGGGCTCGCGGGTCTCGACGACCTCGAGGCCGCGGCCGCGCAGGGCCGCCGCCAGCGCCCGCAGCTGGGTCGACTTGCCGGCCCCCTCCCCGCCTTCGAGGCTGATGAAGCGCCCGCGCACCTCAGCCGAACAGCGAGGTGATGCCGTTCCAGATCCGGCCGAAGAAGCCGGCCTCGCCGACCGCTTCGGAGGCGACGAGCGGCATGGTCTGGGGCGGCGTGTCGGCGGTGGTGACGACGAGGTCGGCGACGTGCTGGCCCCTGGCGATCGGAGCCTTCAGGGGGCCGTTGTAGACGACCCTGGCGCGGATGCTTCCGGCGGAGCCCGCCGGAAGGGTGACGGCGATGCTTCGCGGTGCGACCAGCGGCACAATGTCCTCGCCGCCCCCCTGGACCTGGGCGTCGGCGACCTTCTCGTTCCGGTCGAACAAAGGCTGCGACTTCCAGGCGCGGAAGCCCCAGTCCATGAACTTGACCGATTCCTCGATCCGCTGGTTGAAGCTGGAGAGGCCGGCGACGACCATGATGATCCGGCGGCCGCCCTGCTCGGCCGAGCCGGTGAAGCCGTAGCCGGCCTCCGCGGTATGGCCGGTCTTGAGGCCGTCGGCGCCCTGGACCCTGCCGAGCAGGGGATTGCGATTGCCCTGGGTGATCGGAGCGCCGGCGCCCAAAGTCTTGCCCCAGGTGAACTCCTTCTTCTGGTAGAAGGCCTTGTAGAGGTCGGGAGTCTCCTGGATGGTCGCGGCGGCGAGCCTGGCGAGGTCGCGGGCGGTGGTGAAGGTGACGCCCTCGTCCGGCCAGCCGTTGGTGTTGCCGAAATGGCTGTCGGCCATTCCGAGCCGCTTCGCCTCGGCGTTCATCAGCGCCGCATAGGCGGGCTCGGTTCCGGCCAGGCATTCGGCGAGGACGACGGTGGCGTCGTTGCCCGACAAAGTGACGATGCCGTGGAGGAGATTCTCGACGCTGACCTGCTCGCCCGGCGACAGGAACATGGTCGAGCCCGCCTCGGGGCCGTGCCACTGGCGCCAGGTCTCGGGGCGGACCTGGCACATCTTGTCCAGCTTCGCCTCGCCCCGCTTGATCATGTGGAAGGCGAGATGGGTGGTCATCATCTTGGCCATCGAGGCGGGCGGGATGCGGCGGTCCTGATCCTTGGCGTAGAGGATTGCGCCCGAGCTCAGGTCGACCATGTAGGCGACCGGCGCGGCGGTCTCGAAGGGCGGCGCGGCGGCGGTCGCCGGAAGCGTAGATGCGGCGGCGAAGGCTATTGGAAACAGGACTTTACGGATCATAGTTTAGACGCGTCCTCTAATATTCTGGCGGCGTGGCCAAAGCTGCGCATCTGCTTAGCCCCTCCCCTCGCGCCACGCCAGACGGATCAGCGAGCGATCGCATCGGCGAGGAGGCCGACCGAGAGAGCGTAGAAGTTGGAGCAATTGTAATCGAGGATGGTGCGGTAGTTGGTGGTGAGCAGATAGGCGGTCGCGCCGGGCCCGTCGGGCTCGATCAGCGAGGCCATCTCGGTGTCGCGCGGCCATCCGCCGTAGGGCGCGGTCATGCCGAGGCGGCGCCATTCGGCGATCGTCAGCCAGCGGCTGTGGCGCTCGAAGACCCGCGGGCAGCGCGGCGCCTTGAGATTGTTGCGGACCCGGCTCCGGTCGAAGCCGGCCGGAACCTGCACCGCGACCCCCCAGGGCACGCCCGGCCGCCAGCCCGCGTTGCTGAGATAATTGGCGATCGAGGCGAGCGCGTCGGGCTCGCTTCGCCAGATGTCGGCGCGGCCGTCGCCGTCGCCGTCGGTGCCGAGCCGGAGCCAGACCGAGGGCAGGAATTGCGGATGGCCGGTGGCTCCGGCCCAGCTGCCCTTGAGCCGGTAGCGCGGGACTCCCCGGTCGATCATCTTGAGGGCGGCGACGAACTCGTCCGCGAAGAGCTGGCGCCGGCGTCCGTCATAGGCGAGCGAGGCGAGCGAGTTGAGGAGGTCGAAATCGCCGGTGACGGAGCCGTAGCTCGTCTCATGGCCCCAGATGGCGACGAGCACCGAAGGAGTCACCCCGTAGCGCCGGCCGATCTCGCGCAGCCGGGACAGGTTGGCGGCATAATGGCGCTGCCCGTTCGCGATCAGCGCCGGCGAGACGTGGCGGGCGCGATAGGGGGCGAAGGGGGGATTGGCGTTGCTCCCGGGCCTGCCGCCGGGCTGGGCGCGGTCGAGCTCCACCGTGCGGGCGCTGAAGGCCAGGGTCGGGAAGACGCTGGCGATGGTGGCCGGGCTGACCCCGGCCCGGCGCGCCTGCGCCTCGAGCTGGGGCAGATAGGCGGTGAAGCCCGACTGGCTGAGGCCGGCCTGGGCCGGGGCGGAGCTCGACAGCGGCAACATCGCCGCAGCCATCGCCAGCGCCGCTATGGCCCTCGGTAAACGCATACACTCTCTCCCGCTCGCCGCCCCTGATGCCACAGGGCCGCGAACGGAGATACTCGGCTCGCCGCGCGGCTTGCACGAGCGGACTTGCCGCCGCGTCATTCCGGCGACGCCGGAAATCCGTGAACACCATCGCCCGGAGGTTCGCTCACGCCCACGCTCATGGATACCGGGTCAAGCCCGGAATGACGGCGGGGCTGTTCAGCCGAAACGACTTTGGGCTAGAGGCTCGGCCTCTGGACAGGTGGCCGAGTGGTTTAAGGCAGCGGTCTTGAAAACCGCCGTGGGTTCACGCCCACCGTGGGTTCGAATCCCACCCTGTCCACCGGCGACTTGCCGAAACGGAGCCGCTCCGATATGAATTCGGCTAACAGGCGGGCGGGAAAAGAGAAAATGAGATTTTTCTGGTGGCGCGCACTGGCGGCGTCCCTGCTGGCGATGACCTTCGCCTCGGGCGCGGCGGCCGAGTGGCGGCGGGCGGAGAGCGCGAATTTCGTCCTCTACAGCCAGTCCGGGGACACCAAGCTGCGCGAGCAGTCCGCGCTGCTCGAGGATTATCATCTCTTCCTCAGGGCCCTGACCGGGGTCACCGAGCCCGCCTCCCCGAACAAGCTCAACGTGTACATGGTGAGAAGCGAAGGGCAGCTGCGCGGGATTTACGACATGCCGTCCGGCATCGACGGCGTCTATGTGGCGAATTCGGCCGGGATCCTCGCGGTCGTCAACGAGACCGCCGCCGGCGGCGGCCAGGAAACTCTGCTCCACGAGGTCGCCCATCATTTCATGAAGCAATACCGGCCCCTCCCCTATCCGGCCTGGTATATGGAAGGCTTCGCCGAATATGCGTCGACCGCGACCTTCAAGAAGGATGTGATCGAATATGGCCGGCCGAGCGTGGGCCGAGCCTATGCGCTCGTCCAGGGCAAGTGGCTGCCGCTCGACGAGCTTCTGTTCGCCGAGGTGCCGTCCGACCGCGAGCGCATGTCCGCTTTCTACGCGCAGAGCTGGCTGCTCTCCCACTATTTGCTGAGGAGCCCCGAGATGCGGCCGAAATTCGCCGCCTATCTCGCCGCGGCGGCGGGGGGCGAGAGCCCGCGCGAGGCCTTCGCCACCGGCTTCGCCACTCCGGTCGCGGAGCTCGAGCGGGCGCTCCGCGCCTACAGCAAGAAGCCGATGAGCTATACGCGGTTCAAGCGGGTGAGCGAGTCGGCTCGCCCGGCGATCGCGATCACCCGCCTGCCGCCGTCGGCCGACGATCTTCTGCTGCTCCGCGCGACGATGGAGGTGCGGCCCGAGGCCGAGCCCGGCCTGCTCGCCAAGGTTCGGGCGGCCGCGTCGAAGCATGACGACGACTTCGCCCGGCGGGTCCTCGCCCAGGCCGAGGCCCTGCACGGCGATCCGGCCAGGGCCGATGCCCTGCTCGGGCCTCTCCTCGCCGCCCGCCCCGACGATTCCGAGCTGCTCTATTTCAAGGGCATGCGCCATTTGCGGGTCGCCCGCGACGCGGCCGACGGCGAGTCGCAATACCGCCTCGCCCGAACCTCCTTCGCTCGCGCCCACAAGTCCAATCCCGACCATTGGCAGACCCTGCTCCGCTATGCCGAGGCGCTCCGGGCGGACGAGCGATTCGTCTCGGACAACACGATCAACATCCTCCTCCTCGCCAGCGAGCTCGCCCCGCAGACGCAGGAAGGGACGATGAACGCGGCCCAGCTGCTCATCGCCCGCAAGCGCTGGGAGGAAGCCGAGCGGCTGCTTCTGCCGGTGACCGGAGATCCCCACAACCGGGGCCTGGCGGAGGGGGCCCGGCGTTTGCTCGAGGCGGCCCGGGCGCGGGGCCGTCCCGTCGCCCGATCGCCCGAGCCGGCCAAGGACGGCGCGGTGGCGAAGGAGTAGACAGACGCCCTGCAAAAGGCGAAGGGGTCGCTCTCCTTCACCTTCGACGAGGCTTGAATGTCCGAGGCCGCCATCGCCCGCTTCGACCGGGACGATCCTTTCGCGCTCGACGCGCAGCTCAGCGACGAGGAGCGGCTCGTCCGCGACACCGCTCGCGGCTATGCCCAGGACAGGCTGCAGCCGCGGGTGACCGAGGCCTTCCTCGACGAGCATTTCGACCGCGACATCATGTCGGAGATGGGCGAGCTCGGCCTGCTCGGAGCGACCATTTCCCCGGAATATGGCGGGGCCGGCCTCAATTACGTCAGCTACGGGCTGGTGGCGCGCGAGGTCGAGCGGGTCGACAGCGGCTATCGCTCGGCGATGAGCGTCCAGTCCTCGCTCGTCATGCATCCGATCGACGCCTACGGCTCCGAGGAGCAGAAGCGCAAATGGCTGCCCGGACTGGCGAAAGGCGAGCTGATCGGCTGCTTCGGCCTGACCGAGCCGGACGCCGGCTCCGATCCGGGCGGGATGCGGACCCGGGCCGAGAAGATCGACGGCGGCTACCGCCTGTCCGGCTCGAAGATGTGGATCACCAACTCGCCGATCGCCGACGTCTTCGTCGTCTGGGCCAAGTCGGACGCGCATGACGGCAAGATCCGCGGCTTCCTGCTCGAAAAGGGGATGAAGGGCCTGTCGGCGCCGAAGATCGGGATGAAGCTCTCCCTGCGCGCCTCGATCACCGGCGAGATCGTCATGGACGGGGTCGAAGTGCCGGAAGCGGCGCTTCTGCCCAACGTCGCCGGCCTCAAGGGCCCGTTCGGCTGCCTCAACCGGGCGCGCTACGGAATCGCCTGGGGATCGATGGGCGCGGCCGAGGCCTGCTACCAGGCGGCCCGAACCTACACGCTCGACCGCAAGCAATTCGGCCGGCCGCTGGCGGCGACCCAGCTCGTCCAGATCAAGCTCGCCAACATGATCACCGAGATCACGCTCGGCCTGCAGGCGGCGCTGAGGGTCGGCCGGCGGATGGACGAGGGCGAGCTGATCCCCGAGACGATCAGCCTCATCAAGCGCAACAACGTCGGCAAGGCGCTCGACATCGCCCGGGTCGCGCGCGACATGCACGGCGGCAATGGCATCTCGGCCGAATTCCAGGTGATGCGCCACGCCGCCAACCTCGAGACGGTCAACACCTACGAGGGCACTCACGACGTCCACGGGCTGATCCTGGGGCGGGCGATCACCGGGATTTCCGCCTTCTGATGGATAAGCCGCTCGCCGGCCTCAAGGTGGTCGAGCTCGCCCGGATCCTCGCCGGGCCGTGGGCGGGGCAATTGCTCGCCGACCTCGGCGCCGAGGTGGTCAAGGTCGAGCGGCCCGGGACGGGCGACGACACCCGCCAATGGGGGCCGCCCTTCGCGCCGGACGGAGCCTCGGCCTATTTCCACAGCTGCAACCGCGGCAAGAGGTCGGTCGCGATCGACCTGGGGTCGGCCGAGGGGCAGGCTGAGGTGCGCTCGCTCGCCGCCGGGGCCGATGTGCTGATCGAGAATTTCAAGGTCGGCGGGCTCGCCCGGTACGGGCTCGATTTCCCTTCCCTCGCCGAGATCAACCCGAGGCTGGTCTATTGCTCGATCACCGGCTTCGGCCAGACCGGCCCCTACGCGCCCCGGGCCGGCTACGACTTCATCATCCAGGGGATGGGCGGAGCGATGTCGCTGACCGGGGAGCCGGACGGACCCCCTCAGAAGTCGGGAATCGCCTATGCCGACCTGTTCACCGGCCTCTACGCCTCGGTCGCGATCCTCGCCGCGCTGAGGGAGCGGGACCGGAGCGGCCGCGGCGCGCATATCGACATGGCGCTGCTCGACACCCAGGTGGCGGTGCTCGCCAACCAGGCGTT
>DASQJV010000188.1:0-2423 GCA_035630855.1 Allosphingosinicella sp.
CTGACTCTGACCATCTTCTTCTACATCGCCGTCAATCTGATGATGGTGATGGGCCTCGCCCCGGTCGTCGGGATCCCGCTGCCGCTGGTCTCCTACGGCGGCTCGGCGATGCTGACGGTGATGATCTGCCTCGGGATATTGATGTCGATCGAGCGCCACAATCGCGGCGAGGGCCGGCGGTAGCTCAATTCCTCCCCCGGATTTCCGGGGGAGGGGGACCGCGCGAAGCGCGGTGGAGGGGTTCTTCGAACGATGGAAGTACCCCTCCACCATGCTTCGCATGGTCCCCCTCCCCGAGAAATCTCGGGGAGGAATTAAGGCGCCACGGATGCCTGTCACCGCTCGAAACCGTCGTCACCCTCGGCACCGCCCCGAGCGCGATCGCCAGCCCTCCGGTGCGGTCCAGCAACGCCCGGTCCGCCTTGAGCCAGCGCGGCCGGCAGGCGGCGGGAAGGCGGCGGTCGGAGACGACGATGTCGGCCTCGGCGCAGGCCTCGCGGAGCGCCTCGACCGGCACCAGCCGTCCGCTCCGGCTCGCCAGCAGGCGCCAGCCGCGCAGGTCGGCGACGCAGAAGTCGGCGCTGCATTCGGCGGTCCGCAGCGACTCCAGCTCGCCCGCCTCGCCGTCGAGCCCGGCGCTCTGCGTCATCAGGTCGCGCACATAGTCGCCGGCGCGGCCGCGAAGCAGGGCAAGCTCGCCCGACGGGGTCCTCACCGCGAGGTGGCGGCCGTCGCCGGTGACGAGCAGGTCGGGCGCCGGAGCCAGCAGGGCCGCGGCGGCGCCGGCGGCGACCGGGACGAGGCCCCAGCGCCGCCAGCGGGTCCGCCACAGGGCCAGCCACAGCCCGCCGGCGACCATGAGCGCGAAAGCGCCGGCCGGAAGGGTCGGGAGCCGCGCCACCGCGCCCGGAGCGGCAGCGACGGCGTGGGCGAGGCCCAGGAGGAGGTCGAGCGCGGCTCCGGTCAGCCACCAGAAGGGCGCTCCGAGGCCGGCGAGGTCGAAGAGCAGGGCGAGGGCCTCCAGCGGCATGACGACGAAGGTGGTGAGCGGGATGGCGACGATGTTGGCGAGCGCTCCGTACAGCCCGGCCTGGTGGAAATGCCACAAGGCGATCGGGATCAGGGCGAGCTCGACGGCGAGTCCGGTGAGGACCAGCCCGAGCCCGAAGCGGCCGAGCTTCACCGGCCAGATCTCCTCGCGGCGGGCGAGCAGGGCGCGCACCCGCGGATGCTCGTGAAGGGCGACGATGGCCGTGATCGCGGCGAAGCTCATCTGGAAGCTCGCTCCGGGCAGCGATTCGGGCCAGAGCAGGAGGACGACGAGCGCCGCGACCGCGACCAGGCGCAAGGTCAGCGCCTCCCGGCCGAGCGCGATTCCGAGCAGGACGAGCAGGGCGGCGATGCACGAGCGGATCGTCGGCACCTCGGCGCCGGTCAGCAGGGTATAGGCGATCCCGGCGAGCGCGCCCGCGGCGGCGGCGACCAGCACCAGCCGGAATCGAAGCGCCAGGGCCGGGCTCAGGGCGAGCAGCTTCAGGGTGAGAAGCATCACAGCCCCGACCACGGCGGTCAGGTGCAGTCCGCTCACCGAGAGCAGATGGGCGAGGCCGGAGCGGCGCATCGCCTCGGCATCGGCTTCGGGGATTCCGCCCTGGTCGCCGGTGGCGAGCGCCGCGGCGATCCCGCCCGGGCCGCCCGGAAGCCGGGCCCTGACATGGTCGGCGAGGCGCTGGCGCATATCGGCCAGGCGGGCGCGCCAGCCCTTTTCGGTCGCGGGCGCGACCAGCCGGACCAGCGTCACCCGCCCCGTCCCGCCGATCCCCTGGAACCAGGCGGCTCGGGCGAAATCATAGCCTCCCGGCACGGCGGCCGGCGCGGGCGGCATCAGCCAGCCGCGCAGCCGTACCGTCGCACCGGCCTCGAGCCCGGCCGGCGCCGTCGTCGAATCGACATTGACCCTGAGGCGCGGCGGAAGCCCGCCGCCCTCCGCCGGCTTGACCAGCAGCCGGACCAGACCGCGCGCCGGCAGCCGCTGGAAGCTCTCGATCCTCGCATCGAACTCGGCCGCCCGCGGGTGGCCCAGCACCGGCGCCGCGGAGCGCTCGGCCTTCCACCAGATGTTGGCGCAGCCGAGGATCGCGGCAAGGCAGAAGATCGAGACGGAACGGCTCCAGCGCGTGCCCGGAGCGAGCGCCTGCGGTGCCAGCGCCAGGGCCGCGGCGAGGAGAAGGAAGGCGGTCCAGGCGCGGGCGTCGGGCAAAGCGAACCAGGCCGCGGTGCCGAGGCCGAGGCCGACCGGGAGCCAGAGCGGCAGCTGGTCGCGCTCCGAGTCGGCGAGGGTTTCGAGGCGGGCGGACATTTTCGTCATCCCGGACTTGATCCGGGATCCATGAACACCGAGGTCGGCGAACGAATCGAATGCG
>DASQJV010000189.1:0-3295 GCA_035630855.1 Allosphingosinicella sp.
ATCCAGATGATGCCGGTGTCCTCGATCGAGCCCCATCTCGACCAGCCGCGCCGCCATTTCGACGAGGAGGCGCTCGAGGAGCTCGCCGCCTCGATCAAGCAGCGCGGGCTGATCCAGCCGATCGTCGTCAGGCCGCACGGCCACCGCTACCAGATCGTCGCCGGCGAGCGGCGCTGGCGGGCGGCGCAGCGCGCCCGGCTCCACGAGATACCGGTCATCGTCCGCGACTTCGACGACGCCGAGACGCTCGAGGTCGCTTTGCTCGAGAATATCCAGCGCCGCGACCTCAATGCGATCGAGGAAGCGGAGGGCTATCGCCGGCTGATCGCCGACTACGGCCATACCCAGGAAGCGCTCGGCAAGCTCGTCCACAAGAGCCGCAGCCATGTCGCCAACCTGATGCGCCTGCTCGAGCTCCCTGAGGGCGTCCGCAAGCTCGTCGAGACCGGCGAGCTCGGAATGGGCCACGCCCGCGCCCTTATCGGCGCCGCCGATCCCGAGGCGCTGGCCCGCGACGCGGTGGAGCGCGGCCTGTCGGTGCGCGAAGTCGAGAAGCTCGCCCGCTTCGGCAAGCCCGGCCGCGAGCGCCAGGGCCGGCTCGAGATCAAGGGCGCCGGCGCCGACATCGAGGCGCTCGAGCGCCAATTGGGCGACATGCTCGGACTCAAGGTCAGGATCACCCACCGTCCGGACGGCGGCACGGTCGCCCTCGCTTACTCGACCCTCGACCAGCTCGACATGATCTGCCAGCGGCTCAGCGGCGAGAAGATCTGAACTTCACTCGCGAAAAGTGGCGATCCGTGGCGATTCGTCGCGATCCGTGGCGATTCCTCCACGTCTCTCACCCTCACCGCAGCCGCGCCGCCTGGCGGCAGATGGCGAAAAGCTCCTCGTCGACCGCCGTCGGCCCCAGTCCTCCGGACGCCTTGACCTGCCGTTCGGCGTCGAGCAGCCGGCTGACGCTGCGCGCCAAAGCGTCCGACCGCCACCTCGAAAGCTGGTTGCCGATCGACGCTTTCTCCTTCCAGAACAATGACTTGCCATGTGACGCCATGACGGCGTCGGGGCTTTTGCCGAGCTCGACTTGGGCGCGCAGGCGGGAGAGCAGGCTCATCCGCCGGAGCACCGCCCGGATCAGCGGGATGCCCTCGATTCCCTCGCTGGAGAGCCTCAGCAGCTCCGCCTGGAGAGTCACCGCGTTGCCGTTGCCGACGCTGTCGACGAGCCGGCTCAGATCCCCCTCCTCGGCCGCCGCTCCGACCGAATCGAGCGCTTCATGGTCGAGCGGCTGCGGCCGTTCCGGCGCGGCGTCGAGGTACAAGGCCAGCTTCTGCAGCTCCAGAGCGAGGATGGCGCGGTTGCCGGCGCAGGCGTCGGCGAGGCGGCGGGCGACGTCGGGGCGGACGACCAGCCCCTCGCCCCGCGCCATCTCCATGACCAGCCGCTCGGCTTCCTGGCCTTCCGGGGCGTAGCTCGCCAGCGCGAGGGCGGCCGACTCGGCGAGGGCGAGCTTGAGCAGCTTCGAGGTCGGCTTCAGCGCGCCGGCGATCAGCAGGACCGGATTGCCCGCGGCCGGCGCCTCGAGCAGCGCCTCCACCGCCGCCAGGCTTTCGTCCCCGGCCGGCTGGACGACGATGTAGCGGGCGCCGCCGAACAGGGAGAGGGAGGCCGCCTCGTCGGCCAGCCGGGCGGGATCGGCCTTGAGCTCGGCGCCGCTGAGCTCGACCCGCTCCGCCTCCGGGCCGGCGGCGGCCGCTGCCACCTTGATCAGCGAATGCGAGCCCGCTTCGTCGGGCCCGTAGAGAAGGAAGAAGCGCCAGGCCGAGGGGCTCCTCAGCGCCCGCTCCATCTCGGCGCGCTTCGCCTTCACGGGGCGGTGCCGGTGCGGCGGGCGTAGAGCGCGACCCGGGTGACGATCTGGTCGGCGACCTCCTTCGAGAGCCGCTCGAGCGCCGTCTGCTCGGCCGCGACCGTCGCATATTCGGAGCCGACGACGTCGATCCCGGCGTCGGACCCGGCGGTCGCGTCTAGCAGGACCGTGCCCTTGGCCGAATCGACCAGCCGATAGCGCGCCCTCAGGGTCCGCCGCTCGCGGGTCACCGCGTCGTCGGAGCGGATCCCGAAGCCGGTGATGTCGTCGTCGAGCAGCACCTCGAGCCGGTAGGGGGCCGAGCCGGCGGGGACTCCCAGCCGGTCCTCGAGCGCGGTCCGCACCAGCCAGCCGGCGCGTCCCTCGATCGGCGCCACCGACACCGAGCGCAGCGTCTGCGCCACCGCCCCCTTGCCGCCCCCGCTGTAGAGCGGCTGCAGGCCGCAGCCGGCGAGGAGCAGGCTGACGGCGAGGAGGACGGACACCGCGAGAAGGGATGGGCCGATCCCGACCCGTTCGGGCTGAGCTTGTCGAAGCCCACTCCTTCCCCTCGCGCCGAAGAGGAAGGAAGGCCCTTCGACTGGCTCAGGGCGAACGGTGGGGGGGGTGGAGGCGCAATAGTTCATGCGACGACGTTCACCAGCCGGTCGGGGACGACGATCACCTTGCGCGGCGGCTTGCCGTCGAGGACCCGGGCGACCTTCTCGGAGGCGAGCGCCATCTCCTCGAGCGTCTCCCGGGCGGCGCCCTTGGGCGCGGTGAGCGTGTCGCGCAGCTTGCCGTTGACCTGGACGGCGATCGTCACCTCCTCCTCGATCAGCAAGGCCGGATTGGCGGCCGGCCATTCGGCCTGGGCGATCAGCCCTTCCCCCCCCAGGGCGGCCCAGGCTTCCTCGGCGAGGTGCGGCACCATCGGCGCGGCGAGGCGGATCAGAATCTCCACCGCCCGGCTCCTCGACGGCGAGGCCGGCGCCTTCTCAAGCGCGTTGGTCAGCTCATAGAGATTTGCGACCGCCTTGTTGAAGGCGAGTGCCTCGATGTTGGCGCCGACCGCCGCGATGGTTCGGTGGACCTTGCGGTCGAGCGCCGGATCCTCGCCGTCGCCGAGCCAGGTCGAGCTGCCGCGCTCCGCTTCCTCGGCGGCGAGGCGCCAGATCCTCTGGACGAAGCGCCAGCTGCCCTGGATCCCGGCCTCGCTCCATTCGAGGTCGCGCTCGGGCGGGCTGTCGGAAAGCATGAACCAGCGCACCGCGTCGGCACCGTACTGGTCGACGATCGGGGTGGGATCGATGACGTTCTTCTTGGCCTTCGACATCTTCTCGATGCGGCCGGTTTCGACGCTTTCCCCGGTCGCCGCCACGACCGGCAGGCCGCCCATCTCGTTGAGCATCATGACGATGTCGCCCGGCGTCATGAGCATCTTCT
>DASQJV010000190.1:0-6780 GCA_035630855.1 Allosphingosinicella sp.
ACGATAGCGGCGAGCTCGCGACGAATCAGGGCCGCGCTCGACCCGACGTCCGAAGCGGAACTGTCATAAAAATCGTCATTAGGATGAGAGGGGTGCCCGTCCGACCTTCATTCGGGTCGGATCATGTGGAATCCATCGCCCCTCTGCCAGAATCACGGACCCCGGATCCTGGGAAAACGGGTTGCGGCCCCGCGGCGAAGCTGGCATCCGTTCCCCCGTGGGGAGGGGTTTCTTATGCGTTTCATAGCCTTACTGGCGACACTGGCGATCGGTCTGGCCGCGCCCGCCGCGGCGGCGGATCCGGCGCCGCCCGCCGGTTTCTGGACGGTCTCGCAGGAGCGGCTGAGCTTCGCGCCGGCGAAGCTGTCGGTTCCGCGCCGAGTCGGCGGCGCCGAATATTATGAGACGACCGAGTTCAGCCACAAGGGCGAGGGCGTCGACACCGCGATCAAATACCGGAGCCCTGACCAGAAGGTCTTGGCGACGCTCTACGTCTATTATCCGAGCATCGCGCACAGCGGCGTCCAGGCGATCGCCACCGACCAGGCCATTCGCGGCGGAACGAGGTCGCCGGACATCCGGTCGCTGGGCACGGGCGTGGCGGCGGCGGCCGGGAAGCCGGGCGTGGCGGTCACCGCGGACTACGACCATTATCTCGGCGACAACCACAGCAAGGCGGCCTTCATCAAGGCCGGCCGCTGGATGCTGAAGCTCCGGGTCACGGGTCCGGAATCGCGCTCGGCCGAGGTCGCCGCGGTGATGAAGGCC
This sequence comes from Allosphingosinicella sp., assembly GCA_035630855.1. Lineage (GTDB taxonomy): Bacteria > Pseudomonadota > Alphaproteobacteria > Sphingomonadales > Sphingomonadaceae > Allosphingosinicella. Next base: position 769 of record DASQJV010000190.1, read on the forward strand.
CTGCTCGACGGCCTTCGCTTCGAGGGCGACGCCCGGCCGCGCCCGGCGGCGCCCATCGCGGCCGGCGAATGCTCGGCGACCGACCGGCCCGAAGCGGGGCCCGCCGCGGGCGGCGGCGACGCCGCCACGATCGCCATGGCCGACGCGGCCGGAGACCCGCCCGCCGCGGCGGCCCGGATCGGGCGCGACTGGTGCCGGACCTTCCTGGCGGTTCAGGGCCAGAAGGTCACCGTGCTCCAGGCGACCGGCGGGGACCGGCCCGGCCGAGACCCCGAGTCGGTCCTGATCGTGCTCTACAGCGACGGCGGCGGAGCGCTGGAAGTCGTTCGCCTGGCGAAGGACAAGTATCTCCTCCTCCACCACGACATCGCGGAGGTGAAAGTGCTGGACAGCTACGACCGGCTGCCCAGCCTCGCCCAGCTCGGCCGGTTCTTTGTCGAGCCGGCGCAGATCCGCGCCCGGGTCACCCTCAAGCCCGACGGCACCGCCGGAGTGGAGCTTCCGGGGGCCCAGGGGGAGACGTCGCCCTGATCGCCATTCCGGCCTTCGCCGGAGTCACGGTCAGAGCCGCATCGCCTCGTCGCGATAGGCGAGCTCGAAATTGCCCCAGCGGCGGCCGTTCACGTAGAGCGGCACGAAGACGTTCTTGACCGGCAGATAGCGGCCCTGGCCGAGGTCCATCGAGTAAGTGGCGAGCATCGCCTCCTTGTCGCTCTCGATCGCCCGGCGGGTGACGTCGTCGAGGAAGTTGCGGCGGTTGCGGCAATGCTCGGCGTTCCAGGCGGGGTCGTCGCTCTGCGGCTGCGAACGCTCGGAGATATGGGTCGGGAGATAGCCGTTCACGTCGGTGATCGCCGAGGCGATGAGGCGGGGCTCTCGGGCCATCAGCTTGTCGAGGATCGGCCGGACGCGGCGATCGGCGAGGTCGCAGAAACGGGTCTCATATTGGGTCGGGTTGGTCCCCGGCATCGCCCTGTAGTGGGTGTCGAACACGTCCTCCTCGCTGACCTCGCCGGCGACGATGGCGGCCTCGATCACGTCCCTGATCTCGCGCATCCCGGCCTGGGCGAACTCGATGAAGGGGGTGTCGTCGATCCGGACGCCCGAGCTGGCGAGCCGGTCGAGCATTTCGTTGGAGAGAGTCTCGAGCTTGCTCAGCCGGCCGTGGACCTGGAGCAATTGCCCGCCATTGTCGCGGGCGTCGGCGGCGAAGCTCGACAGGCCCGATTTGACCGAGTCGACGCTGAGCTGGATATGGCTGGTCGACTGGGCGATCCCGTCGGTCTGGCGGTCGACCAGGGCGACGATCTCGGCGACCTGGCGGACGGTGTCGGTGATCGTTGCGAAGCCGCTCCGGGCGACCCGGCTTCTGCCGACCCCGTTCTCGATCTCGGAGGTCACCGCCTCGGCCTCGCGGGTCAGCGAGGCGATGGTTCCGGTGATCTCGCTGGTCGCGGTCCTGGTCTCCTGGGCGAGCTTCTTCACCTCCGCGGCGACGACCGCGAACGAGCGGCCGGCCTCCCCGGCCCGGGCCGCCTCGATGGTGGCGTTGAGCGCGAGCATGTTGGTCCGGTAGGCGATCCGCTCGATGCTGGAGGAGACGTTCTGGACCCGGCTCATCGCCTCGGCGAAGCCGGTCATCCGCTCGCCGAGCTGGACGACGAGGTCGGTGAGGCCCGAGAAGATTCCGATCGTGTCCTCGATCGCGGCCCGCCCTTCCGACAGGCGCTCGCGCGCCTGCTCGGCGAGGATCCGGGCCTCGTCGGTCGATTCGGACACCCGCGCCTGGTCGAGGAGGAGCCGGCTGGTCACCTCCTCGAGCGAGTCGAGGGTGCGCAGGTTGGACGAGATCCGCTCCGAGACCCCGGAGACGTAGCCGGACACGTCGCTGCACTCGATCGCCAGGGCGCCGCAATTGCGGGCGACGATGTTGATCGCGTTCTGGTCCGCTTCCTCGATCGCCCTGCTCGCCACGCGCTTCCCCCTGAGTGGTTCGGTAGGGAGGACTAAGGGGAAAATGTTGAAACGGCGTTAACTATGGGATGAGCCGCCGGACTTCGGGCACCGTTCGGGCTGAGCCTGTCGAAGCCTTGTTCTTCCCTCGCCGGGAGGAAGCAAGGGAAGGCCTTCGACAGGCTCAGGCCGAACGGTGTGCGGACGACCGGCGGAGCGCTGGCCCTCCCCCGCCGGCCGCGCTAAACGCCGCATCATGTTCTTCTCCTTCGTCGACGAGCTTCGCGCCGCGGGCATCCCGGCCTCGATGAAGGAGCATCTCCTGCTCCTGGAGGCGCTGGACGCCGACATCATCCGCACCAGCCCGGAGGAATTCTATTATCTCGCCCGGGCCACGTTCGTGAAGGACGAGGGGCTGCTCGACCGGTTCGACCAGGTGTTCGGCAAGGTGTTCAAGGGGCTCGAGGCGGATTACGGCCCCGACTCCGAGCCGATCCCCGAGGACTGGCTGAAGAAGGTGGCGGAGCTCTACCTCTCCCCGGAGGAGATGGCGAAGATCGAGGCGCTCGGCTCCTGGGAGGAGATCATGGAGGCGCTGAAGAAGCGTCTCGAGGAGCAGAAGGAGCGGCATCAGGGCGGCTCGAAATGGATCGGCACCGCCGGCACCTCCCCCTTCGGCGCCTATGGCTACAATCCGGAAGGGGTGAGGATCGGCCAGGAAGGCGGCCGCAACCGGAGCGCGATCAAGGTCTGGGACAAGCGCGAGTTCCGCAACCTCGACAGCCAGGTCGAGCTCGGCACCCGCAACATCAAGGTCGCCCTGCGCCGGCTGCGCCGCTTCGCCCGCGAGGGCGCCGCCGACGAGCTGGACCTCGACGAGACGATCGACGGCACCGCCCGCAAGGGCTGGCTCGACATAAGGATGCGCCCGGAGCGGCACAATGCGGTGAAGCTGCTCCTCCTGCTCGACGTCGGCGGATCGATGGATCCGCACGTCAGGGTCTGCGAGGAGCTCTTCTCCGCCGCGCACACCGAGTTCAAGAATCTCGAATTCTTCTATTTCCACAATTGCCCCTACGAGAGCCTGTGGAAGGACAATCGCCGCCGCTTCGCCGAGCGCACGCCGACCTGGGACGTGCTCCACAAGTTCGGTCACGACTGGAAGATCGTCTTCGTCGGCGACGCCTCGATGAGCCCCTACGAGGTCAGCCATGCCGGCGGCTCGGTCGAGCATTATAACGAGGAAGCGGGAGCGGTCTGGATGCAGCGCCTGGTCAACACCTATCCGAGCTCGGTCTGGCTCAACCCGACGCCCGAGAAATATTGGGGCTACACCCAGTCGACCCAGATGATCCGCCAGCTGATGCACGAGCGCATGTACCCGCTGACGCTGGAAGGCCTGGACGAGGCGATGCGGGCGCTCAGCCGCAAGGCTTAGTTTCCCGGCCTTCGCCGGGGAACGCAATCACTCGAAATCCGCCGCCCTTTCCGCAAGCACAAACCTCGGCCCCGGCCCCGCCCGGCCCGCCCGGTCGCCGGGATTGTAGAGCGCGCAGGTCTCAAGCGACAGGCAGCCGCAGCCGATGCAGCCGTCGAGCCGGTCGCGGGTGCGCTCGAGGATCGCGATCCGCTCGTCCAGGGTTGCCCTGAGGCGGGTGCTGATCGCCTGCCAGTCGGCCTTGTTGGGCGCCCGGCCGTGGGGCAGCGACGCCATCTCCTTCTCGATCTCGGCAAGGCTTAGCCCGCAGCGCTGGGCGATCAGCGCGAAGGAGAGGCGGCGGATGTCCGAGCGCAGGAAGCGGCGCTGATTGCCGCCGGTGCGGATCGCGGCGACGAGGCCGCGGGCCTCGTAGAAGCGGATCGCGGAGACCGAGAGGCCGGTCCGCCGGGCCAGCTCGCCGATGGTCAGGAGGGCCGGCAATGCCATGGAAACTCACCCGTGAAATGAAGCTTGACCTCAACTTAGCTTGAGGTCGTACGACTCGCAACCGACGGGGCCTTGAGAGCGAGGAGAATGAGAATGGCTTTACCCAGGATCGAGCATGTCAACGTCACGGTGAGCGACCCGGAGCGGGCGGCGAGGCTGATGGAATCGATCTTCGGCTGGCAGGTCCGCTGGCAGGGTCCGTCGATGGCCGGCGGGCGGACGATCCATGTCGGCTCGCCCGACCATTATGTCGCGCTCTACGCCGCCAAGGATTCGCCGGCCGCCGACGCCGGCTTCGCCAAGGGCCGCCCGCTCAACCATATCGGCGTGGAGGTGGACGAGCTGGACGAGACCGAGGCGCGCGTGATCGCCGCCGGCCTCACCCCTTTCTCCCACGGCGACTACGAGCCCGGCCGCCGCTTCTATTTCTTCGACCCCGACGGCATCGAATATGAGGTGGTAAGCTATCGCCAGGCCGCCTGAGACGTCGGGATCCGGGACAGGCCCCGGTGCGAGATCCCCGGCGCCTTGGGCGCCAGTTTCAAGGAGAAGGCGCGAAGGGACAAGCAAGGGATTCCCTTCTTCTTGTACCTTCGTGTCTTCCCAAAAAATCCAGGGCCTGCCGGCCGGCGAGAAAAGGCGCCCGATGCAACGGCGTCGAGCGGCGGAGCGGAGCTACCCTGGATGCTGAAACGAGTTCAGCATGACGGTGGGGGCAAGACGCTCAGCCGCCCGCTTTCGCCGCGGCGATCGCGGGCGGGAGGTGGGCGGCGGCGAAGGGCTTCTTGACGACGGACGCCTCCGGGTCGCGCGCCCTCACCTGGCGGATATGCTGGGTGATGAACAGGACCGGGACCTTGAGCCTCGCGCGTATCCTCTCGACCGCGCTGATGCCGCTGCCGCGGTCGAGCTCGACGGCCGCGGTGACGAGATCGGGCGGATAGGCTTCGGCCGAGGCCACGGCCTCCTCCTCCGTCGTCGCCATCGCGATCGACGTGAAGCCGGCGTCCCTCAGGGCATCCTCGATCATGAAGGATGTGAAGATCTGTGGCTCGATGATGAGAGCCCGCATTTCATTCTCTTGTTTTTCGAACTCGCGGCGGCGGGACCAAGGACAACCCGACGAGCTTCCCCAACGAACCTGATCTATGTTTGTTGCACAGTCAAAGTTGTTTATTTTCTGAGCTTTAAACGCGGCTTACGAGACCGGCCGCCGGGCTCGCAGAGCCTGGGCGAGCGTGCCCTCGTCGAGATAGTCGAGCTCGCCGCCGACGGGCAGGCCGTGGGCGAGCTGGGTCAGGCGGACCGGGAAGGTCTCGAGGCGCTCGGCGAGATAATGAGCGGTGGTCTGGCCCTCGAGCGTGGCGTTCATCGCCAGGACGATTTCGTCGATCCCGCCTTTGGCGACCCGGCCGAGCAGCTTGTCGATGCTGAGATCCTCGGGCCGGACCCCTTCCAGCGCCGAGAGGCGGCCGCCGAGGACGTGGAAGCGGCCGGGGAAAAGACGGGAGCGGTCGAGCGCCCACAGGTCCGACACCTCCTCGACGACGCAGAGCAGCCGGTCGTCGCGGCGCGGATCGGCGCAGACGCTGCACGGGTCGGTCGTGTCGACATTGCCGCAGGCCGAGCAGACCGACAGATTCTCGTTCACCCGCTCCAGCGCCCGGAGCAGCGGAGTCAGGGCCGCGTCGCGCTTCTTCATCAGGTGAAGCACCGCCCGCCGCGCCGAGCGCGGCCCGAGCCCGGGAAGGCGGGCGAGCGCCTGGGTGAGGGCGTCGATCTCGGCGGAGGCCATGGGCGCTAGGTAGGGGCTGGGAGGGACAGGCGCAAATCCGTCATTGAATGGCGTCATCCCGGCGAAAGCCGGGATCCATGAACACGGATCTACGAGTATCGGAGCCGTCGCTGTTCGCGGATCCCGGATCAAGTCCGGGATGACGATCCGGGCGTGGCGGGCCTCTTCCCCGATTCCCCGCCCGGCCCCCCTCCCCATCCGGCGACGGGGAGGATAAGCACCGCCCATGCGCATCGCCTTCATGGGTACCCCCGAATTCGCCGTTCCGACGCTCGACGCCCTCGTCGCGGCCGGGCACGAGGTCGCCGCCGTCTATTGCCAGCCGCCGCGCCCGGCC
>DASQJV010000191.1:0-2299 GCA_035630855.1 Allosphingosinicella sp.
CGCCCATCAGGTCGCCGATCAGCTCGGCGATCGAGACGAGGCCGCCGCCATTGTAGCGGACGTCGACGATGACGTCGGTGATTCCCGCCGCCTTGAAGCTGGCGAAGGCGTTGCGGAGCGCGGGGTCGGCGGTGTTGATGAAGGTGCGGAGGTTGAGGTAGCCGACCTTGCGCCCGCCGTCGTCGATGATCTTGGCGCCGTAGCGGCTCGAGACCGGGGTGAGCTCGTAATCGGCCTTGGTCACGCTGATTTCGCGGATTCCGGCCGAGCTGGAGACGCGAAGCACCCGGGTGACCCCCGGGTTGGTCGGCCCGAGCGCGTCGACCACCGCCTGGGCGCCGCCCTGGGCCATGAGCTCGCTGACCGACTTCAGGTTGGCGGAGCTGGTTCCGATCGCCAGTATCTCGGTGCCTCGGTCGATTCCCGCCGCGAGCGCGGGCGCCCCCTCATAGGCCTCGATGACGAAGACCCGGTTCTGGACCGTGTCGTAGGTCAGCCGGACTCCGAAGCCTGCGCTCGACCCCGAATTGAAGAAGGCATTCTCCTCCTGGATCGAGGTCAGATAGGTGAAGTAGCGGTCGCGGCGCTGGGCGCGGGCGGTCGCGGTCAGGGCGTCGATATAATCCTCGACCGTCGAATAAGCGGCGGGATTGAGGTTGGTCGGAAGGGTCTCCGGGAACAGATACCATTCCTTCATCTGCGCCAGCGCCCAGTTCTGCCGGGCGCTGAGCGAGCAGGCGGAAGCGCTGGGCGGGGGAGGGGGCGGCACCGATCCGGTCGGCGGACTGCCTCCACCGCCACCGCCACCGCCGCCGCCGCCGCCCCCGCAGGACGACAGCATCGCGACGAGGGCCATGGCCGTCCCAAAACGCCAGCGCTTCATCCCCAATCCCCTAAGCTGTACAGATTCTTCAACTATTTAGCGGGCTTAGGGCCCCGCGTCAGCTTTTATTTTGCCCGGCCGCCGGCGGCCGCTAGACTGGCCTCCAGAGATGCCCGACCCGCTTGAAATCCCGCTTTTTTCCTACGGCACACTGCGCCAGGAGAATGTCCAGCTCGCGACCTTCGGCCGGCGGCTCGAGGGGCGGCCCGACGTCCTCGTCGGCTTCGCCTTGTCGCCGATGGCGATCGCCGACCCGCACGTCGTCGCCACCAGCGGGTCCGCGGTCCACACGATCGCCCGCCCCAGCGGGAATCCGGAGGATCGGATCCCCGGCACGGCCTTCATCCTCACCAGGGCCGAGATCGAGGCGGCCGACCGCTACGAATCGGGCCCGATCGAACGCATCCGGGTCCGCCTGGAATCCGGCGTCGAGGCCTTCGTCTACGTCGCGGCTGATTGAATCCTCCCCCGGAAATCAGGGGGAGGATTCAAAAAAGGCGCCCCGGCCGGAGCCGGGGCGCCTCGCTCTCGCGTGGGGTATCGACTCCTAGTCGATGTCGTAGACCCTCAGCACCGTCTGGGTGCGCGCGTCGATCTGGTAGATGTTGCGGCCGTCCGAGCGGTAATAGACGCCGTTGCCGTCCCTGAAGCGGTAGCGATATTGCGACGGCACCGAATAGAGGTTACTCGAGGCGCGGGCGCCGACCCTCAGGCCGCAATTGTCGTTGCGCCCGAGGACGCTGTCGACGAGGCCGCCGACTCCGCCGCGACTGTAGGTTTCGCAATCATAGGCATCATCGTAAGGGCCGCCGCGGCCGGTATAGCCGCCGTTATCGTAATAGGGATCGTTCCAGGCGCCGTAGCGGCTGTCGCGGTCGTAGCGGCCGTTGTCGGCGATCCTGATGTCCTCGCGAAGCTCGCGAAGCCGCAGACGAAGATCCTCGCGCTCCGACTGGGTGAGGCCGTTATAGCTGTACTGGCGCTCGAGATTGCGAAGTTCGCGAAGTTCCATGCGCAGGTTGCGCGCCTCGCTGCGGCTGATCTCGCCCGAGGAGATTCCGGCGGAGATTCGGGCGTCGAGCTGGGCGATGCGGTTGGAGATGCCCATTCCGGCGTTGGAATTGGTCCAGGTCTGCGAAGCGGCCGGTGCGGCGACCGCAATGGCGCCGACGGCGGCCATCGAGAGAAGAATCTTGTTCATCAGGAATACTCCAACAAGGCCCCACCGCCTCGGCGGGCAGAACGATTGGACCAAGCGGGTGTTGCACTTTTGCGGTAGAATGAGGTTGTGGCGCTACGGACGGCTTCAGGAAGAGGGTAAATGCGGATTGTTCCGATGTTCGGCGCGGCGGTGGCCGCGATACTGATCGGCGGCTGCGGGTCGCGGCAGGCCGGCGCCAGCTAGACGCTTTTGAT
>DASQJV010000192.1:0-3639 GCA_035630855.1 Allosphingosinicella sp.
TCCTTGACGAAGGCGTGGAACAGCTTGGTGATGCCTTCGCAATGCAGGCTCTCGTCGCGCACCGACCAGCTGATGATCTGGCCCATGCCCTTCATCTTGTTGAAGCGGGGGAAGTTCATCAGCATCGCGAAGCTGGCGAAGAGCTGAAGCCCCTCGGTGAAGCCGCCGAACATGGCGAGCGTCTTGGCGATGTCCTCGTCGGTGTCGACCCCGAAGGTGGCGAGATAGTCGTGCTTGTCCTTCATCTCCTTATACTGGAGGAAGGCCGAATATTCGCTTTCCGGCATGCCGATGGTGTCGAGCAGGTGGCTGTAGGCCGCGATGTGGACCGTCTCCATGTTGGAGAAAGCGGTCAGCATCATCTTGACCTCGGTCGGCTTAAACACGCGGCCGTATTTGTCGTGGTAGCAATCCTGCACCTCGACGTCGGCCTGGGTGAAGAAGCGGAAGATCTGGGTGAGGAGCGAGCGCTCGTGGTCGGTCAGCTTCTGCGCCCAGTCGCGGCAATCCTCGCCGAGCGGAACCTCCTCCGGCATCCAGTGGATCTGCTGCTGGCGCTTCCAGAATTCGAACGCCCAGGGATATTCGAAGGGCTTGTACTGCTTGCGGGCTTCGAGAAGGGGCATGGCGTTCGTCCTTAGGTGAGATCGATGGTGTCGATGCCCTCGGCCTGGCCGAGCAGGCCCAGGCTGATAGCAGTGACGATAAGCAGGAAGATCGGAGCGGCGATCATGAAGATCAGCCCTAACCGGCGCACCTCCTCGACCGTGGCCTTCGAGCCGCTGACCGGGAGGCCGAGCATCCGCTGGCCGGCCCAGGGGTTTTCCGTCATCCGGGCGAAGCGCCGGCCGATGAAGAAGAGGCCGACCGATATGAGCGCCGAGAAGCCGATGAAGAGCCAGCCGCTCATGCGCCCGCGACCTCGCGCGCAGGCACGTCCGCCGCTACCGGGCGGGTCGGCTGCCTGCGGGCTTGGGGAAGGGGCATGACACTCACTCCGGACAATTCAGAACATGGCGAGCGAACGGGCGATCCCGAAGGCGCCCGCGCCGAGGAAGAAGAGGCCCTGCGCGCGCGGCCCGGCCGCGGCGAGCGGCGAGCGGTAGCCGCCGCCATCGCCCTCGGCCTCGCGCTTCAACTCCTCGCGGGCCTCGATCCGGCCGGCGAAGAGGAGATTGTAGAGGCCGAACCCGGCGAGCGCGACCCACAGAGCGAACACCGACCAGTCGCCGGCGCCCCAAAGGGCCATGGCTTCGCCCGCGCGCCCGCTCACGCGATCGCCATTTCGCACAGCGGCGTGAAGCAGCCGAGCGCGAACAGGACGAGGGCGGCGAGAAGGCCCCAGATTGCGTAGCGGCGGCCGTCGCGGCGGCGGGCATATTGGGGCGTGCCCCGGCCGGCGTCGCGGTGCTTGAGGAAGATCGAGGCCTGCCACAAGGCGTAGAGCGCGGCGAGCGCTCCGAGCAGCATCAGCAGGTGGCCAAGGGTGATCGTCTCGGGCATCAATCTTCGTCCTTCCGGGAAAAGGCGGAGGAAGCCGCCGCGCTATGCGGTAACGCGGCCACCCTCCCCCGCCAGTAGCCGCGCCGAAGGGAGCCAGGCGCGGCCCTCTCCCCCGCCGGGGGAGAGAAAGTGTCAGATAAAACCAAGAACGCCACGCCGTCAGACGTGCCGGCTACGCCGGCCCGCTGCGGGCTCCCACGAAAGTAGTACTTTCGTGGGGCCCCTTGCCCGCCGTGGCGAGTCCACGCCTTGCCGATGGCAAGCCGTGGCCGCCCGAACATCACTGGCACGCCAGGCATTCGTCGTAATCCGTCGTCGCGGCGAGCTCGATCTGCTTGGGGTCGATCGTGTTGTCGGCCTCGACCCCGCCGGCGAAGCCGGCGCGCTGGACCGACTTGGAGCGCAGGTAATAGAGGCTTTTGATGCCGAGCTCCCAGGCGCGGTAGTGGAGCATCAGCAGGTCCCATTTGTCGACGTCGGCGGGGATGAACAGATTGAGCGACGTCGCCTGGTCGATATAGGGCGTTCGGTCGGCGGCGAGCTCGATCAGCCAGCGCTGGTCGATCTCGAAGCTGGTCTTGAACACGTCCTTTTCCTCGGGCGTGAGGAAATCGAGATGCTGGACCGAGCCGCCGCGCTCGAGGATCGTCGACCAGACGCCCTCCGAATTCTTCGACTTCTCGACAAGGAGCTTCTCGAGATAGGGATTCTTGATCGAGAAGCTGCCCGACAGGGTCTTGTGGGTGTAGATGTTGGCCGGGATCGGCTCGATGCAGGCCGAGGTTCCGCCGGTGATGATCGAGATGCTCGCGGTCGGCGCGATCGCCATCTTGCAGGAGAAACGCTCCATCACGCCCATGTCGGCGGCGTCCGGGCAGGGCCCGCGCTCCTTGGCGAGCATCATCGACGCCTCGTTCACCTGGGCCGAGATGTGCTTGAAGATCTTGAGGTTCCAGCTCTTCGCCATCGCTCCCTCGAAGGGGATGGAGCGGGCCTGGAGGAAGGAGTGGAAGCCCATCACGCCGAGGCCGACCGAGCGCTCGCGCATCGCCGAATATTTGGCCCGGGCCATCTCCTCGGGAGCGCGGTCGATATAGTCGGTGAGGACGTTGTCGAGGAAGCGCATGACGTCCTCGATGAACTGCCTGTCGCCGTTCCACTCATCCCAGGTCTCGAGGTTGAGGCTGGAGAGGCAGCAGACCGCGGTGCGGTCCTTGCCGAGATGGTCGCGGCCGGTGGGAAGGGTGATCTCCGAGCAGAGGTTCGAGGTCGAGACCTTGAGGCCGAGCTCGCGGTGGTGCCGGGGCATCGACCGGTTCACCTTGTCGATGAAGATGATGTAGGGCTCGCCGGTCGCGAGCCGGGTCTCGACCAGCTTCTGGAAGAGCGAGCGGGCGTCGACGGTGGCGCGCTCGGAGCCGTCCTTCGGGCTCTTAAGGGTCCATTCGGAGCCGTCGCGCACGGCCTCCATGAAATCGTCGGTGACCAGCACCCCGTGGTGGAGGTTGAGCGCCTTGCGGTTGAAGTCGCCCGAGGGCTTCCTGATCTCGAGGAACTCCTCGATCTCGGGATGCGAGATGTCGAGATAGCAGGCGGCCGAGCCGCGCCGCAGCGAGCCCTGGCTGATCGCCAGGGTCAGCGAGTCCATCACCCGGACGAACGGGATGATGCCGCTGGTCTTGCCGTTGAGGCCGACCGGCTCGCCGATGCCGCGGACCGCGCCCCAATAGGTGCCGATGCCGCCGCCGCGCGCGGCCAGCCAGACATTCTCGTTCCAGGTGTCGACGATGCCCTCGAGGCTGTCGGGGACCGAGTTCAGATAGCAGCTGATCGGAAGCCCGCGGCCGGTGCCGCCGTTGGACAGGACCGGGGTCGCCGGCATGAACCAGAGCTTCGAGATATAGTCGTAGACGCGCTGGGCGTGCTCGGCGTCGTCGGCATAAGCCGAGGCGACCCGGACGAACAGGTCCTGATAGGTCTCGCCCGGGAGCAGATAGCGGTCGTTCAGGGTGTCCTTGCCGAAATCGGTGAGCAGATCGTCGCGGCTCCGGTCGACCTCGACCGGATAGAGGATCGGCTTGATCGACTTGCTCGACGCGCCCGCCTTCTGGCCCTTGGCGGTCTGCTTCGGGGGTG
>DASQJV010000193.1:0-4879 GCA_035630855.1 Allosphingosinicella sp.
GGTCGAGGGCCATCTCCAGTTCGATGCCCTGTTCCAGTTTTCGCCGTTCTACTTCGTCATCACCATCTCGGCCTCGCTCTCGGTCAAGCTGTTCGGCGCGGGCCTGTTCAGCGTCCGCTTCCGAGGCGAGCTCGAAGGCCCCTCGCCCTGGCATGTCGAGGGGACGGGCAGCATCTCCTTGCTCTTCTGGGACGTCGACGTCGATTTTTCGCACACATGGGGCGAGGCCGAGAACACGACTCTGCCGCCAGTCGCGGTCATGCCCATGCTCAAGGCCGAGTTCGAGAAGATCGACAACTGGACCGCGCAGCTCCCCAAGGGCAACCGGCTCCTCGTCGCTTTGCACGACATATCGGCCGACGGGCTCGTCCTCCATCCCGCGGGCTCGCTCCGCATCAGCCAGCGCGCGGTTCCCCTCGGCCTGTCGATCGACAAGCTCGGCTCCCAGCGCCCTTCCGACGCCAACCGCTTCACCATCGCCGCCTCGGGCGGGTTCGCGACGCGCGACAAGACGCGCGAGGCCTTCGCCATGGGCCAGTTCAAGGACATGAGCGACAGCGAGAAGCTCGGCGCGTCCGACTATGAGCAGGAGGAGGCCGGGCTCGAGCTCGCGCCCGCCGGCCAGCAGACCCGCTCGAGCCTCGCTGTGAGACGGGTCGCCCGCTACGAGCAGGTGATCATCGACAACAATCTGAAGCCGATCCTGCTCAAGTTCGTCGGCATCGTCGCAGACCTCTTCACGCACTTTCTCGGCCGCAACGCCGCCGCCCAGTCGCCGCTCTCGCAGGCGACGGCCTCGAAGCTGCAGCCGTTCGACGACAAGATCGTCGTCCAGGCGACCGGCTATGTCGTGGCGATGGCCGCCGACAACGCCCCGCTCGGCGGCGCTCAGGCCTTCGAGTCCCGCGCCAGCGCGCAGCAATATATGAAGGACGCGGTCGCGAGCGACCCGAGCCTTGCCGGCAAATGCCATGTGATCCGCCCCCAGGAGATGAAGCTCGCGGCCTGAGCCGCCGGCAGAAAGGAGATCGGCCCGAACGAGATGAGCGAGGAACTCGGCACCTACAGCTTCCTGCCATGGCTGAGGCTCGGCATCGCCAACCAGATCGCCGCGGCCGACGAGGACCATGGCGTGAAGCTTCGCGCCACCGTCCCGGTGACGCTGACGCTGACCGGCACGGCGGTGGACGGCGGCGGCGACAAGGTCGAGAATCCGTCGCGCCCGGTCTCGCTCTACGGGCCCGGCGACATCGTCGGGGTCGAGCGCCGGGCGATCGTCAAGGTCGAGCCGAAGAGCGGCTTCACCAATTTCGAGGACAATTATCTCGCCCATATCGAGTTTTACGACGAGGACTTTCCGTGGCGCTACACGCCCGCGGCGCCCGACATGCCAAGGCACCGCCTGCGCCCCTGGCTGACGCTCATCGTGCTCAAGAAAGAGGAGTTCGACGAGGCCGGCCGGCCGGGACCGCTCGACGCGATCAAGCTCCTGGCGGCCCCCGCCGACGCCTTCCCGCCCGCCGACCAGCTCTGGGCCTGGGCGCACGTCCATGTGAACCAGGACATCGTCAAGAACGGCGCCGAGATGAAGTCGGCGGACATGGCCAATGTCCAGGCCCGGCTCGAGGGCCTGCTCGCCGCCAATCCCGACCATGCCTATTCTCGGATCGTCTGCCCCCGCCGGCTCGAGGCCGACAGCTGGTACGAGGCCTTCCTCGTGCCCACGTTCGAGAGCGGGCGGCTGGCGGGGCTGGGCGCCGAGCCCGACCTCGCCAATGCCGAATATTACGCGACGCTCTCGGCCTGGGCCGATTATACCGGCCGGGATCAGACGAGCCTCTATCCTTACTATCACCGCTGGAGGTTCAAGACCGGCGCGACCGGCGACTTCGAGTCGCTCGTGCGGCTGCTGAAGCCCCGCCCGCCCGACGCAAGGCTCGGCCGGCGCGACATGGACGTGCTGGAGCCCGGCTCCAACATCGCGGGCATCGACGTTCCGGGGCTCGACGGCGTGCTTCGGCTCGAAGGCGCGCTCAAGGTCCCGCTCGAAGCGCTCGACAAGGACGAGGAGGACGAGCTGGCGAAATTCGAGAAATGGGACGATCCGCCGCCGCACCCGTTCCAGAGCCAGCTCGCCCAGTTCATCAACCTCGCCGTCGCCTATGAGAAGGCCGAGCCCGGCGCCGCCAACCAGGCGGCCGGGGACCTTCCGGCCGCGGTCAGGAACGATCCCGATCCCCTGATCACGCCGCCGCTCTACGGGCGCTGGCATTCGCTGACCGACCGGATCCTGTTCGCCGCGGACGGGAGCCTGTCGCCGCAGCGCGAGAACTGGGTGCACGAGCTCAACCTCGACCCGCGCTTCAGGGTCGCCGCGGGCTTCGGAACGACGATCGTCCAGGACGGCCAGGAAGGCTATATGGACGCCGCCTGGGGCCAGGTCGGCGCGGTGATCGAGGCCAACCGCAAGATCCGCCACGGACAGGTCGCCCGCGAGACCAGCTGGATCTGGTACGAGCGGCATCTGGGTCCGATCAAGGCGGCCGCCCACGAGCGCGCCTTCATCATGATGGCCCCCGTCCAGGCGCGCGTGCTGGCCTCGGGCTTCACCGTCAGGCATGTCGTCTCGACCAGCATGGTTCCGGGCGCCTTGCTCTCGCCGCCGATGCGACGGATCCTGAGGCCCCGCGACCATGTCGCCGCGCGCCTCGGCTTCGACACGCCCAAGGGTCCGGGCGACCTGCTCGACCGGGTCAACCGGGGCGAGGTCCTGCCCGCGCCGCCCAAGACGACGCCGGCCTCGCTTCCCACGGTCGAGAATGCGGCCGAGACGCTCGAGCCCAAGTCCGTCCCCAGATTTCTGATAGGCTGGCTGCGTTGCTGCCCCAGCTTGCGCTGGCTGATCCCGCTCGCGCTGCTCCTCCTCGCGCTGCTCGTCTATCTCCTCATGCCCGTCACCGGGATGCTCGCGGCGCTTCTGATCACCGCGCTGGCGATCGGGCTGTTCCTTCTCTTCAGCTGGCTGCTCGGAGCGATCCGAAAGGCGGATTCGATCCTGCCCTCGGGCATGTCGCCCGAGGCGCTCGACGGCCTCGGCAGCTTCCCCGACTTCACGATCGAGGAGCCCGGGTTCGGGGAGGACGGCGCGCCGCCGCCGCGGACGGGCGGCACCGACAGCGAAGAGGCCGGGCGGTTCAAGGCCTCGCTCGCCGACATCTATGTCCTGCTCGACCAGAGCGCCAGGGTCAGCAAGCCGCCCGACCGGCCGCGGATCGACATTCCCGCCCTCACCGACACGATCTTCGGCGCGATCGACCCGACAATCACCATCCCTGCCTATGTGCTGGGCGGAATCCTCATCCCGGGGCGGATCGTCCTCGAGGTCGGCGAGAGCTTCAAGGAGGCGATGGCCTATCCCGAGATCGACGTGCCGATGTACAAGCCGCTGACCGAGCCCACGGTCGAGCGGTTCCTGCCCGGCATCCAGCATCTCCCGCCCAACACGATCACGCTTCTGGAGACCAACCAGCGCTTCATCGAGGCCTATATGGTCGGGCTCAACCACGAGTTCGCGCGCGAGCTCCTGTGGCGCGAATATCCAACCGACCAGAGGGGAAGCTATTTCCGCCAGTTCTGGGACGTGAGCGGCGTTCGCAACACCGACAACCTCTCGCCCGAGGCGCTCCGCGAGAAGCTGCGCGACATCAAGCCGATCCACAAATGGTCGAAGAAGGACAAGCTCGGCGACCACGACAATCGCGAGAAGCCCGGCGAGAAGGAGGAGGAGGTCGTCCTCGTCATCCGCGGCGAGCTCCTCAAGCGCTATCCGACCGCGGTCATCTACGCTCAGCGCGCGCGCTGGCAGCTCGACAAGAACGGCAAGATCGACCCGACGCAGGAGCGCATCTTCGAGACCTCGGGCAACCCGGAGGATCTCATGCTGCTTCCGCTCTACGAGGCCGAGGCCGCCCCCGACATCTTCTTCCGCGGCTTCGACCTCAAGGCGTCCGAGGCGAAGGGCGGGACCGGGACTGGCACGAGCCTCGACCCGGGCTGGTTCTTCGTCATCAAGGAGCGGCCCGGAGAGCCGAGGTTCGGGCTCGACATCGAGCGGACCGGCGAGCTCAACGTGTGGAACGACCTGGCATGGCCCGACGTGTTCGCGCCCGCGGACGGGTTCCTGAAGATCCCCGGCGCGATGCCGACCAAGGAGCTCAAGGCGCCGACCGGCGACGACCTCGCCGAGAAGGGCGTCCAATATGAGGAGGACAAAAAGCTCAAATGGCATGCCGGCACCAATTCCGCCGAGCTCGCCTACATCCTCTACCAGGCGCCGATGATGGTCGCGGTGCATGGCAGCGTGATGCTGCCCGACTGATGGAGGGGAACATGCGCCATGGCTGACTTCGACCAGTCGAAAACCAAGCTCGGCGCGGCCCGGGGGGCGGTCCTCGACAAGGAGCGCGCGCTCGATGCGGCGCGCCTCGCGCTCGCCCGCGCGAAGACCGAGCGGAGCGAGGCCGAGCGACGCGGCGGCGCCGACGCGCTCGCCGAGGCCGACGGAGCGGTCAAGGCGCGTGAGGCAAGCCTCGGCAAGGCCCGCAAGGAGCTGGACGGCGCCCGCGGAAAGCTCTCCGGCGCGTTCGAAGGGTTCGCGGGCTTCACCGACCCGCGCCAGCGCATCGCGGAACTGTCCGACGCGACCCCGATCCTGCTCCTGCCGCTGCGGATCGAGACCCGGTTCAAACCGAAGGACGGCCAGAGCGGGACGACGGCCGGCGGGCAGCTTTGGGTCCGCGTCTATCCCGACGACATCGCGGTCGACGCGTTCGAGGACAACTTGTCCGAGTCCGAGATCAGCCGCACCGAGGCTTATTGG
>DASQJV010000194.1:0-3046 GCA_035630855.1 Allosphingosinicella sp.
CGCGACGGCAAGGTCCATGAAGAAGAGATCGAAGGCATGCTCGCCACCTGCCTCCAGCATGAGATGGACCATCTCGAGGGCGTCCTGTTCATCGACTATCTCTCCCGCCTCAAGCGCGACATGATCCTGAGGAAGCTCGCCAAGGCGCGCAAGCTGGCGGCCTGACCGTCATCCCGGCGCAAGCCGGGACCTCGGGTCGCTAAAGGCTCGGCGGGTCTCCCCGAGGTCCCGGCTTTCGCCGGGATGACGAGAACAGCCCTTTACGAGAACGCTCTTTACCATTTCCTGCGCCTGCCCTAGGTTCGCCCTTCGTTCCAGGGGCGCAACATGGACTCCTCGCTGATCCTATTCATCCTCCTCGCTCTCGCCGCGGGCGCCGCCCTCGGCTGGTTCCTCGGCGGCCGCCAGGCCTCGGTCTACCGCAGGGAACGGGACGAGCGGACCGAGGATTTCCGAAAGGCGATCACCGATCTCGCCGGGATGCAGGCCAAGCTCGACGAGGCCCGCCAGGCCTGCGCCGACGCCCGCACCGAATGCGCCCGGCTCTCGGCCGGCCAGGAGGAGCGGGAGCGGGCCTTCGAGGCCCGGCTCACCGAGCTGCGCGAATCGCGCGAGGCCCTGTCGGCCCAGTTCAGCGAGATCGGCGGCAAGCTTCTCGGCGAGGCCCAGAAGAATTTCCTCGAGCGCGCCGACGCCCGCTTCAACCAGGCCGGCGAGAAGCATGAGGAGAAGTTGCGGGCCCTGCTCGCTCCGGTCGAGACCACCCTCAAGCGCTACGAGGAAGGCCTCGCTTTGGTCGAGAAGGAAAGGGTCGGGAGCTATCGCGAGCTTCGCGAGGCGGTCGAGCTGGTCCGCTCGGGCCAGAGCCAGGTCCGCGACGAGACCGCGCGCTTGGTCAGCGCGCTCCGTCACAGCCCCAAGTCGCGCGGCCGCTGGGGCGAGCAGTCGTTGAGGAACGTGCTCGAGCAGGCCGGCCTCTCGCCCTTCGCCGACTATCAGTCCGAGGTCAGCGTCGACACCGACGACGGCCGGCTGCGCCCCGACGTGATCGTCCGCCTTCCCGGCGGGCGCAAGCTGATCATCGACGCCAAATGCTCATTGAACGCCTTTCTCGACGCCTCCGAGGAGGTGGACGAGGCGGCGCGCTCGGCCCACCTCAAGGCCCATGCCGGCTCGATCCGAAACCACGCCCAGAAGCTCGGCGCCAAGAATTACTGGGACCAGTTCGGCGACGCCGCCGACTATGTCGTCATGTACATCCCGGGCGAGCATTTCCTCACCGCCGCGCTCGAGCAGGACGACGGCTTGTGGGAATGGGCGTTCGAGCGCCGGGTGCTCCTCGCCACGCCGACCAACCTCGTCGCCATCGCCCGCACCGTCGCCAGCGTCTGGCGGCAGGAGAAGCTCGCCGAGGAGGCCGCCGAGATCGCCCGCCTCGGCAAGGAGCTCCATTCCCGCCTGGCGACGATGGGCGGCCACGTCGCCCGGATGGGGCGCAACCTCGAGCTCGCCACCGGCGCCTACAACGCCTTCGTCGGAAGCCTCGAGACCCAGGTGATGACCCAAGCCAAGCGCTTCGAGGCGCTGGAGGTGTCGAGCGGCGCCAAGGCGATCGAGGACCTTCCCCTGGTCGAAGGCGCCCCGCGCCCGCTCACAAAGCTGTTCCCGACCGAGAGCGGCGGCAAGCCGAGCTAGGACGTATCGACCTTCGGCGGCGCGCTTCGGTTTCTCCCTCTCCCCCAGGGGGAGAGGGCTGGGGTGAGGGGGTTCGACGGCCTAGATTGGCTGCAGGCGCCGCACCGCCGCTCCCTGCCCTCTCCCCGCCGGGGAGGGGGACAAGAGCGCGTGCCCGCCCGGCGTGAATGTCGATACAGCCTAGAGCCTGACCTGACTTCACTGGTCGCAGCGCTCAGACGTGCGTTGCGCGGGATTATCCGATTCGGAGCAAGTTCCTGTAATTCAGGTATTTTTGCGAGCGGGATTCGCGCCTCGTCTGATCATAGCCTGAGGCGTCGCGGCGGTTTCGAGCCGGCGGCACTCGAGGTGGAGGGAATCATGGTAAAGCGTATCAAATTACTGGGTTCGATCGCGATCGCGGCTATTCTCTTGAGCGCCGCGCCGGCCAGCGCCCAGGGAGGGGCGGCCTATCATACGGTCTTCTACAGCGATTCGTCGCACACGACCCAGGTGGGATATCTGATCTGGACCGGCTGCAACGGCGACAGTCCGACCTATCGGCTGGTCGGCACCTACACCATCTATTCCGTCGACGAGGAATATATCGGCTATTGCTACGAGGGGGAGATGTACCCGGCCTAGGGCGGTCCCGGTAAAGCGGAAGCAGCCGTTCCCCGGCGAAGGCCGGGGTCCAGCCTCGGGACGGTGCCGGCTGGATCCCGGCCTGCGCCGGGAAACGATTCGGTCTCGTGAATACAGGCACCAGGCGCCGGGGCGGCAAATAACGCCGATAGCCGCCGAAGTTTCACCGCAGATGCGCACCGCTTGGGCGAGCATATCGTATTATTGCGGGTAGATCGGATTTCCTGATTGGGCTCTGCTCGCGACTGTCGTCACTGCTCGAGCGACTCGTTTGCCGATGACGTGCCGACGGTACACAATCGTGGAGGGTAAAATGCGCAGAAAGATTCTTACATCGCTGGCCGTGGTGTCCGTGTTCCTCGGCGCCAGCCCCGCCTTCGCCGACTACAGGGAGGACGCCTACATCACCACGCTCTACAGCGACTCCTCCTATACCACCGTGGTGGGGCATATCTATCCCACCTGCGGCTACAATTACGTCCAATACCATCTGGAAGGCACCTATTCCGTTTACGGAGTGGACGAGTTCTACTGCACCTGCACGCAATATGGGTGCGAGCCGATCTAGGCGAGCGCGAAGGGAGCCCATGGGTTCTCCGTTCCCGCCGTTCCGCGAGCAGGCTCATCATCGCGGAGCGGCGGGCCGTCGCCCATCGCTCATGACGGCCTTCGCCACTGGTTGATCACCTCATAGGCCATCACCGCCGTCGCGACGGCGGTGATGGCC
>DASQJV010000195.1:0-2460 GCA_035630855.1 Allosphingosinicella sp.
TCGGCGGGGTTGCCGAGCGCGTCGATCGCCGAGTCGAAGGCGGGGATTTCGGAAGCCCGGATGGTGGCGACGATGGTGGTGAGGCTGTCCATCAAAGCGGCCCTTCCCTCAAGGTCACGGGCAACCGGTCGGGGAACGGGCCCGCCCAGGAGATTCCGCCGGCCCGGGCCAGGCCGCGCCTGACCAGGCCGGCGACCAGGAGCGGGATCTGGAAGCTGTTCACCGACCGGCCGGCGCAGGGGTGAAGCCCTCCGCCGAAATGGAGATAGAGCGAGCGGTCGCGGTCGGGCCGGACGCGGCGCGGCTCCTCGACGATGCTCGAATCGTGCATCGCCGCCTGGGTCCAGGCGACCATGGAGTCGCCGCGCCTGACCGCGACGCCGGCGATGGCGGTGTCGGCGAGCGCGCTTCGCAGGATCGCCGGATTGTGCGGCCACATCCGCATCGAGTCGAGGCACCAGCCGTAGAGCCGGTGCAGGTCGCCGGCATCGCGGCGCATCCCGAGCTCGATGTCGGGATTGCGCGAGGCGAGCTTGATGAGCTTGGCGACGACCGTCGTCGTGGTGTCGATCGAGCCGACGAACGTGCCCCCGATCGTCCGCTGGACCGCCTCTTTGTCCAGGATGCCCTGGGCGAGCAGCCGGCCGATCATGTCCTCGCCGGGATCGGCCGGATCGCGGCGGGCGATCTCCTCGTCGATCCATTTCTTCATATGCTCGCCGGCGCGGATTCCCCGCTCCCGGATCGCGGCCTTGTTGAGCGGGTTGATGAAGGTGTGGTTGAAGACCGAGCGCGCGACCTCCATCAGCATCCGCTCGGACGGGGCGTGGAGCCCGAACAGCCGCCGCGCCGTCCGAGCCGCGATCGGCCGGGCATAGGCTTGGACCGAGTCGATCTCGCCTCCGGCCGGGACCTGGGCGAGCACCGATTCGATGTCGGCCTCGGTCCCGGCCCGGATCCGGTCAAGGTCGATCGCGGCGTGCGCTTCGTAGAGGGCGCGCCGCTCCCGCTCGAGCGCCGCCGAGCGGTCCATGCCGAGGATGAACGGCCCGGCATTGACCTCGCCGATCTTGACCGCGTTGACCGGTGCGATCCCGAAATCGAGGTCGCGCCCGAGCAGCTCGACCGCCTGGGCGTGGCGCGCGGCGATCACCCAGCGCAGGAAGCGGAACGGCTTGCCGTACCAGCGCGCAAGCCTGATCCCGGTCCGGGCCGCAAGATCGGGCAGCACCCGCCCGCCGACGAAGAAGCCGATCAGGGTCGGCCGCGCCGGAGTCACGATGGTCGGATCGAAGTCCCCGTCTTCGCTCATCGCCGATCCCCCTCGGCTTGGAGGGGGGATGCTGACTTATTCCGGTGGACGAGTCCAGCCGTCGCTGGAGGCCGTTGAGTCCGGATCGGACCATCCGCTCCGGGAAGCAGCCGGCCTATGAACCCGGCGGCGACTCCAGCCGAAGCCTCTCCACGCTCCCGTCCCGCCTCACCCGGAAGATGTCGCCATAGTCCGTCTCGGCCAGGTCGCCGGGCCGGGCGCCGCCGAGCTGGGCGACGATCTCGGGCACGGTGTTGCTGTGGCCGACGATCAGCACCGTCCCAGTCTCGGCCTTCACCCGGGCGACGAGGCCGGGCGTGTCGCGGGGATCGTATTCGCGCGGGGTGAGGCCGAGCCTGGCGGCGAGCGGGCCGGCGGTCTCGCGCGCCCGCCGCGTCGAGCTGACGTAGATCGCCGACGGCGGGTCCTTGGCGAACCATCCAGCGAGCTTCCCGGCGTTGCTCCGTCCTTCCGCGCTCAGCGGCGGATCCTGGCCTTCGCCCTTCTGCAGGTGCCGCATGACGTACCAGCCCGGCGCCGCCGGCTCGGTCGCCGTCGTCGCGCAGGCGGCGGCCATGAGCAGAAGCAAAGCGGCGAGGGGACGGAACAAGGTCATGGTGTCGCTCCTTTGGCTCGTACCTGCCCCGCCGGGCGCCGCTTCACAAGGGCGGCGGCAGCGGCTACGGGCGCACGGAGCCGCAACGAACAGGGTAGAGGATGACCGAAAGACTCGAGCGCCCGAACCGGCCGGCGCTCTCCCTATATGTCCCGGAGCCGCCGGCTCGGCCGGGGGACGAGGTCGATTTCAGCCATATCGAGATTCCCGCGGCGGGCAGCGTCCGCCGGCCCGACGTCGCCGCCCCGGCGGCCGACACCCACGAGCTGGTCTATTCGCTGGTCCGGGTGCTCGACGAGGAAGGCAAGGCGGTCGGCCCCTGGGACCCGAAGCTCGATCCCGACACCCTGCGCCGGATCCTCCGGGACATGATGATGGTCCGGGTGTTCGACGATCGCATGTACCGCGCCCAGAGGCAGGGCAAGACCAGCTTCTACATGAAGTGCACCGGCGAGGAGGCGATCGCGGTGGCCGGCGCCCACGCCCTCGACCGCGACGACATGTGCTTCCCCACCTATCGCCAGCAGGGCCT
>DASQJV010000196.1:0-15917 GCA_035630855.1 Allosphingosinicella sp.
CGACAATGCGGCGATCGAGATCGATTTCTTCTTCAAGCCCGAAGAGATCGTGGGGTAATTAATTCCTCCCCGAGGTTTCTCGGGGAGGGGGACCAGGCGAAGCCTGGTGGAGGGGCCTTGCTGGTGTTGAAGAACCCCTCCACCGCGCTTCGCGCGGTCCCCCTCCCCAGCAAAATGCTGGGGAGGAATTATCGCAGCAAATCCACATGCCCCGGCCTTAAGCGGGCGCAGAATCGGTCGAGAGTCTCCGGATAGAGCCGGTGCTCCTCCTTGAGCACTCGGGCGGCCAGCATCTCCGCCGTCTCCCGCTCGCGCACCCGGACCCTGGCCTGGGCGAGAACGGGCCCTTCGTCGAGCGCCTCGGTGACGAGATGAACCGAGCAGCCGACCCAGATCTCGCCGGCCTCGAGCGCCCGCCGGTGCGTGTCGAGGCCCCTGTAGGCCGGGAGGAGGGACGGGTGGATGTTGAGGATCCGCCCCTGCCACCTGGCGATGAACTCGCCCGACAGGAGCCGCATATAGCCGGCGAGCGCGACCACCTCGACGTTCGCCTCGCGGAGCGCGAGGTCGAGCCGATGGTCGAACTCCTCCCGCTCCATCCCCTTGTGGCTCAGCGACCAGATTGGAATCCCGAGCCGCCTCGCTGCGACGAGACCGCGGGCCTCGGGAAGGTTGGAGGCGACCAGGGCGAGGTCGTAGCTGCGCGCCTCGCGGCGCTTGTATTCGCTGAGCGCCACCATGTTGGTGCCGCGGCCCGAGACGAGCACGCCGACCCGGACCCGTTCAGCCATGATGGCTCGCGGTCCAGTCCCCCCGGGCGCTCCAGCTTCCGGCCGGGCCGGCGACCGTGCAGCCCTTCGGGCCAGGCTCGACCTTGCCTATGTTGAAAACAATCTCTCCAGAACTCTCAATGGCTTGCGAGACTTCCCTTACATCGTCCGGAGACACGATCAGCGCCATCCCGATCCCGCAATTGAAGGTCCGGGCCATCTCCTCGGGCTCGATATTGCCCTGCGCCTGAAGGAAGGCCATCAGCCTCGGCTGCGGCCAGGCGCCGGCGTCGATGCGGGCGTGGAGCCCATCGGGGAGCACTCGCGGCAGGTTCTCGAGCAGCCCGCCGCCGGTGATATGGGCCAGGGCGCGGACCTTTCCGGCCCGGACCAGCGGCAGAAGCGGCTTCACGTAAATCCGCGTCGGCGCGAGCAGCGCCTCGATCAGGAGGACGTCCTGGTCGAAAAGGGCCGGCCGCTCGAGCTTCCAGCCGCGGTCGGCGGCGAGTCTTCGCACCAGCGAATAGCCGTTCGAATGGACTCCGGAGGAGGCGAGGCCGAGGATCACGTCCCCGGCCGCCACCTTCGAGCCGGTGAGAGCCTCGTCCCGCTCGACCGCTCCGACGCAGAAGCCGGCGAGGTCGTAATCGCCCTCGGCATACATGCCCGGCATCTCCGCCGTCTCGCCGCCGATCAGGGCGCAGCCGGCCTGGCGGCAGCCCTCGGCGATCGAGGCGACGACCCGCTCGGCGACGGCGCCGTCGAGCTTCGCGCAGGCGAAATAATCGAGGAAGAAGAGCGGTTCGGCACCCTGCACGATCAGATCGTTGGCGCACATCGCGACGAGATCGATCCCGACTCCGTCGTGACGTCCGGAGTCGATGGCGAGCTTGAGCTTCGTCCCGACCCCGTCATTGGCCGCGACCAGAAGCGGATCGCGATAGCCCGCCGCCTTGAGGTCGAAGAAGCCGCCGAAGCCGCCGAGCGACGCATCGGCGCCGGGCCTGGCCGTCGCCTTTGCAAGCGGCCCGATCGCCTTGACCAGCGCGTTTCCGGCGGCGATCGAGACGCCGGCTTTGGCATAGGTATAGCTATCACTGTCGCCCATCGGCGCCGACTAGCCACATCGCGCTTGGATTTCCACGTTCAACTCGCCAAAAGGCGGGCGTGAAGCCGACCCGCCTTCTGCCTCTCCTGCTCGTCGCCCTGCTCGCCTCGGTCCTCGCCGGCCGGGCGGTGTGGGCGCAATTGGAGGGCGCCGACCGCGGGGTTCCGCCGATCGACAGCGCGAGCACGTTCGAGATCACCGGGATCGAGGTCGACGTCAGCGCCGACACTGCCGACAAGGCGCGCGAGGAAGGCTGGCGGCAGGCCCAGCAGAAGGGCTGGAAGGCGCTCTGGGCCAAGACCAACGGCCGCCCGGTCGAGCAGGCGCCGGGCTTGACCGATTCCGCCCTCAACGGAATGGTCGCGGGAATCGTCGTCGAGCAGGAGCAGATCGGCCCCAAGCGCTATATCGCCACCCTCGGAGTGCTCTTCGATCGGGCCCGCACCGGCCAGCTGCTCGGAGTCAGCGGCTCGGTCCGCCGCTCGGCGCCGGTGCTGGTCATTCCGGTGATGCTGACCGGCTCGTCCTTCCAGAGCTTCGAGTCGCGCAACGAATGGCAGCGCGCCTGGGCCCGCTACCGCACCGGCAACAGCCCGGTCGACTACGTCCGGCCGACGGGCTCGGGGATCGACCCACTCCTGCTCAACGTCACCCAGAGCCGCCGGCCCGGCCGGGCGTGGTGGCGGATGCTGCTCGACCAATATGGCGCCGCCGACGTCATCACGCCCGAGGTGCATTTGAAGCGCCTCTACCCCGGCGGGCCGGCGATCGGCGTGTTCACCGCCCGGCACGGCCCCGACAACAGGGTCCTCGGCCGGTTCGAGCTGAGGGTTGCGAGCAGCGCCCTCATCCCCCGACTGCTCGACGAGGGGGTGCGCGGCCTCGATCTGCTCTACAGCCGGGCGCTCGCCGCCGGCGAGCTCAGGCCCGATCCGTCGCTGATCGTCCCCGAGCCGCCTCTGGTCGAGGAGATCGAGGAGGAGGAGGCCGTCGTCGACGAGACCCAGCGGCCGCTTCCTCCGCCCGGCTCGACCCCGGTCGGCGCGGTGACCGTCCTTCGGATCGAGGTCGACACGCCGGACCAGGCCGCGATCGGCCGGGCCGAGCTGGCGGTGAGCCGGGTCCCGGGGGTCACCTCGGCCTTCACCACCAAACCCGCGGTCGGCGGCATCTCGTCGATGCGGGTGAGCTATATGGGCGAGCCGGCCGCGCTGGCGGCGGCGCTCGAGTCGCAAGGCTGGCGGGTCTCGGGTTCGGGCAACAGCCTGCGGCTGTCGCGGGGCGGCGACTGAAATGCCCCAGATCGCGCTGCCGCTCGACTGGCCGGTAGCCGACCGCGATGAGGATTTCCTCATCTCAGACTCCAACCGCGCCGCCTTCGACCATCTCAAGCGCTGGTCGCTGTGGCCGGTGATGGCGACCCTGATCACCGGCCCCCGCAAATCCGGCCGGAGCCTGCTCGGCCGGCTGTTCGTCAGGAAGACCGGCGGCCGGCTGTTCGACAATGCCGAGGACCATGACGAGGAGGCGATCTTCCATGCCTGGAACGAGGCCCAGCTGTCGCGCCGGCCGCTTCTGATCGTCGCCGACTCGCCGCCGCCTGTATGGCAGGTCGTCCTGCCGGACCTGCGCTCGCGCCTTTCGGCGACTCCCCACGTCGCGATCGGCGGCCCCGACGACACTCTGATCGGCGATCTGATCGTCAAATTGCTCGGCGACCGGGGCATCGCCGTCCCGCCCGAGGTGCCCGCTTTCATTGTGCCTCGGATCGAACGTTCCTATGTCGCCGTTGAGCAGGTCGTGGCCGCGCTGGATCGGGCCGCCTTGTCACACCACCGTCGCATGACGGTGGCAATGGCGAAGCGGGCGCTGGCGGAGAGCGGCATGATCAAGAGGGCGAGGCACCAGCCTGAATGAACGAGACCGCCCCATTGCCGCCGCCCGAGCCACCGCCCCTGGCCGCCCGGGAGCGCTATTTCAACCGCGAGCTGAGCTGGCTCGCCTTCAACCGCCGAGTGCTCGAGGAAGCCCGAAACCCCGCCCATCCGCTGCTCGAGCGGCTTCGCTTCCTCTCCATCTCGGGGAGCAATCTCGACGAATTCTTCATGGTCCGGGTCGCCGGCCTCAAGGCGCACCGGCTGCTCGGGGTCGAGGAGGCGTCGAACGACGGCCTCACCCCGGCCCAGCAGCTCGCCGCGGTCGCCGCCGAGGCCGACGAGCTGACCCAGAGCCAGCAGCAGGTCTGGTCCGAGCTCCGCCGGGCGCTGGCGGATTCGGGGGTCGCGGTGATCGGAAGCGGCGCCATCGACGCCGAGTCGGCCGAATGGCTCGAGCGCCATTTTCGCGAGCAGATCTTCCCGGTGCTCACGCCCCAGGCGATCGATCCGGCCCATCCCTTCCCGTTCATCCCCAATCGCGGCTTCTCGCTGATCTTCGACCTTCGCCGGACGGGCACGGGCGAGCCGATCCGCGAGCTCCTGATGGTCCCGGCGACCCTGTCCCGATTCATCCGGCTGCCCGGCGCCGAAGCGCGCTACATCGCGGTCGAGACCCTGATCCGGCGCAACATCGGCGCCCTGTTCCCAGACCACGAGCTGGTCGGCGGCGGCGCCTTCCGGATCCTGCGCGACAGCGACATCGAGGTGGAGGAGGAAGCCGAGGACCTCGTCCGCTACTTCCGGAGCGCGATCAAGCGCCGCCGGCGCGGACGGGTCATCCGCCTCAAGCTCTCCGCCGAGATGCCGGACGGGCTCGTCGCCCTGGTCCGCGAGGGCGTTGGAGCGGCGGAGGCGATCGTCACCGAATCGACCGGCTTCCTCGGCATCGCCGATCTCGACGCGCTCTACGAGGAGGACCGTCCCGACCTCAAGTTCGCGCCCTTCGCGCCGCGCTTCCCGGAGCGGATCCGGGAGCATGGCGGCGACTGCTTCGCCGCGATCCAGACCAAGGACATCGTCGTCCACCATCCCTATGAGAGCTTCGAGGTGGTGGTCGAGTTCCTCAAGCAGGCGGCCGCCGACCCCGACGTCGTCGCGATCAAGCAGACCCTCTACCGGGCCGGCAAGCAGTCGGCGGTCATCCGCGCCCTGATCGACGCGGCCGAGGCGGGCAAGTCGGTGACCGCGGTGGTCGAGCTCAAGGCCCGGTTCGACGAGGAGCAGAATCTTCTCTGGGCCTCGGCGCTGGAGCGGGCGGGGGTCCAGGTCGTCTACGGATTCATCGACTGGAAGACCCACGCCAAGGTCTCGATGGTGGTCCGCCGCGAGGAGCGCGGCTACCGGACCTACTGTCATCTCGGCACCGGCAACTATCATCCGGTCACCGCGCGCCTTTATACCGATCTCAGCTTCTTCACCGCCGATCCCCGGGTCGGCCGCGACGTCGCCCAGCTGTTCAATTACATCACCGGCTATGTCGAGCCGCGCAACCTCGAGCTGCTCTCGACGTCGCCGCACCAGATGCGCGACGAGCTTCTCGCCCTGATCGAGGCCGAGATCGGGCATGCCCGGGCCGACCGGCCCGGCGTGATCTGGGCCAAGATGAACTCGCTGGTCGATCCCCCCGTCATCGACAAGCTCTACGAAGCCAGCCAGGCGGGGGTAGAGATCGAGCTGGTCGTCCGAGGCATCTGCTGCCTCCGGCCGGGAGTGCCCGGCCTTTCCGACAACATCAGGGTCAGGTCGATCGTCGGCCGGTTCCTCGAGCACAGCCGGATCTGGTGCTTCGGCAACGGCGACGAGCTGCCCAATCGCCGGGCACGGGTCTATATCAGCTCGGCCGACTGGATGCCGCGCAACTTCGACCGGCGGGTCGAATATATGCTTCCGCTCGAGAACGTCACCGTCCACGCCCAGGTGCTCGACCAGGTCATGGTCGCCAACCTCATCGATAACGAGCAGAGCTGGCGGCTCCATTCCGACGGCCGCTACGAGCGGCTCGCGCCGGAGGAGGACCCGCCCTTCAACCTCCATCATTATTTCATGACCAACCCTTCGCTCTCCGGCCGCGGCCACGCCCTCAAGGAGAGCCGGTCGGTGCCCAAGCTGCGGCTTCGTCGCGGCTCGTGAGCGAGGCCCCCCTGCTACACGCCGAGCCGATCGCGATCGTCGACATCGGCTCCAACTCGGTCCGTCTCGTCGTCTATTCCGGAGCGCCCCGGGCGCCCTCGATCATCTTCAACGAGAAGGTGCTCGCCGGCCTCGGCCAGGGGCTCGGCGAGACCGGAAGGCTCGGCGAGGGGCCGATGGTCCGGGCGCTCGCCGCCCTGCGCAGGTTCCGGCTGCTCGTCGGCCAGATGGAGGTGAGCGACGTCCGAGTGCTCGCCACCGCCGCGGTGCGCGACGCCAGCAACGGCGACTCGTTCCTCGACGAGGTCCGGGCGCTGGGCTTCGAGCCGCAGGTGATCTCCGGCGAGGAGGAGGGATTGCTGGCGGGGGAGGGCGTCCTCTCCGGCTTTCCGGACGCCGACGGGCTGGTCGGCGATCTCGGCGGCGGCAGCCTGGAGCTCGCCGACGTCAGCGGCGGAACCGTCCACTCCAGCCTCTCGCTTCCCTTCGGAGTGCTCCGGATCGGCGAGCCCGATTCCGCCGCCGAGAAGAAGCTGCGCCGGAGCCTCGCCTCGGCGCTGAAGGATTCGGGCCTCGGCGAGCGCGGCCGGGGCCGGCCCTTCTACATGGTCGGAGGCTCGTGGCGAGCGCTCGCCCGGCTCGACATCATCTCGCGCGACTATCCGCTTCCGATCACCCATCATTACCGGATGCCGTCCGGACGGCCCGCGGAGCTGCGCAAGCTGATCGCCTCGCTCAGCCGGAGCGATCCGAGGAGCATGCCGATGCTGACCGCCTCGCGCATCCCGACCCTGCCCAATGCCAAGCTCATCCTCTCGGCGCTGGTCGACGCCCTGGAGCCGAGCGAGCTCATCGTCTCGAGCTTCGGGATCCGCGAGGGGCTGCTGTTCCACGAGCTCGCGCCGGCGGAGCGGGTCAAGGACCCGCTGATCGAGGCGGCCCGGGACGCCGGCCGGGGCCTCAGCCGCTTCGGCGAGCATGGCGACCTGCTCGACCGCTGGATCGCGCCCATCTTCGACGATTCGCCCGCCAATGCCCGGCTTCGGCTCGCCGCCTGCCTGCTCGCCGACGTCGCCTGGCAGGCGCATCCGGACTTCCGCGCCGAGCGCGGGGTCGAGATGGCGCTTCACGGAAACTGGGTCGGGATCGACGTCTGCGGCCGGGTCATGGTGGCTCAGGCGCTCTTCTCCAATTTCGGCGGCGGCCGCGACTTCCCCGACAAAAGGATCGCGGCCCTGTGCAGCCCCGCCGAGCTCGGCTGCGCCTCGCGCTGGGGCCTCGCCATGAGGCTCGGCCAGCGGCTGAGCGGCGGCCTGGCGTCGAGCCTCGAGCGGAGCCGGCTGTCGAGGGAAAGCGACGTCATCCGCCTGACCCTGCCACGGGGCGAAGAATCGCTCTACGGCGAGACGGTCGACCGCCGCCTGAAGAAGCTCGCTTCGGCGCTCGACTGCAAGGCGGAGATGGTCGCGGAATAGTCCGTCGCTATCCCTCGTCGGCGGTCAGGGTCATCACCAGCTTGCCGCCGCGCACCGCGAAGGCGAGGCGGCCCTCGACCAGGTCGAGCGCATCGCGGCCGAACTGGTCGAAGCGCCAGCCCTGGAGGATCGACAGTCCGTCCCGCCGCCCCGCCGCGAGCAGCTCGAGCTCCTCGGTCCGGGCGATCAGCCTCGCCGCGACGTTGCTCTCGCGCGACCGGATCTTGAGCAGCAGCTTCAAGAGGTCGGCGACCAGCGCGCCTTCCTTGCCGAGGCCGGGGCCGCGGTCCTCGCGCGCCGGCAGCTCATCGGCCGGCATCGGCACCGAATTGGCGAGCGCCGACATCAGCCGGGCGCCGATCTCGTTGCCGGCCCAGGCGGGAGAGAGGCCGCGGACCCGGGCCAGGGCGTCCTGGCCGGCCGGCGGGTGGGCGGCGACGTCGGCGATCGTCTCGTCCTTCATGATCCGGCCGCGCGGCAAATTCTTGCCGCGGGCCTCCTGCTCGCGCCACGCCGCCAGGGCCTTGAGCCGGCCGAGCACCTCGGGCTTGCGGCTCGAGATCCGGATTCTCTTCCAGGCGAGCGCGGGATCGTTCTCGTAATTGGAGGGATCGGCGAGCCGCTCCATCTCCTCGTCGAGCCATTCGCCGCGCCCGGTCCGCCGAAGCCGCTCGAGCATCTTGGGGAAGAGGGCGGCGAGGTGGGTGACGTCGCCGATCGCATAGTCGATCTGGCGCCGGTCGAGCGGCCGCCGGGCCCAGTCGGTGAAGCGGGCGCCCTTGTCGAGGCTCTTGCCGACCAGGCTCTCGACCAGGTTGGAATAGCCGACCTGCTCGCCCAGCCCGAGCGCCATCGCCGCGATCTGGGTGTCGAACAGGGGGTGGGGCGTCTTGCCGGTGATGTTGTAGATGATCTCGATGTCCTGGCTTCCGGCGTGGAAGACCTTGAGCACGTCCTCGTTGTTGACCAGCAGGTCGAGCAGGGGAGTCATGTCGAGCCCGTCGGCCTTGGGGTCGATCGCGGCGGCCTCGTCGATGTCGCCGATCTGTATGAGGCACAGGTCCGGCCAATAGGTGTTCTCGCGCATGAACTCCGTGTCGACCGCGACGAACGGCGACCTCGCCAGGCGCTCGCACAGGGACTTCAGCGAATCGGAATCGGTAATCAGCGGGTGGATCTGCATCGCTCGGCCTCATAGCGGCGGCCTCCGCGCTTGACAAAGCAAGGCTGCGTGGCGAAGCGCCCCCATCCTCAAATCTGTGGAAAAAGCCAGGAAAGCGCCCGAAATGCACGCCTATCGTACCCATCATTGCGGCGAGCTCCGCGCCTCGCACGTCGGGGAGCGGGTGAAGCTTTCGGGCTGGATCCACCGCAAGCGCGACCATGGCGGCGTGCTGTTCGTCGACCTTCGCGACCATTACGGCCTCACCCAGATCGTCGCCAAGGCGAACAGCGAGCCGCTTCGGGCGCTCGAGCATCTGCGGGCCGAATCTGTGGTGACCATCGTCGGCGAGGTCGTCTCGCGCGGCGCCGACGCTGCCAATCCGAACCTCCCGACCGGAGAGATCGAGGTTTCGGCCGACGAGGTCACCGTCCAGTCGGCCGCCGAGGAGCTTCCGCTGCCGGTCGCGGGCGAGGCGGACTATCCGGAGGAGATCCGCCTGCGCTACCGCTTCCTCGACCTTCGCCGCGAGCGCCTCCACCGCAACATCGTGCTTCGCAGCCAGGTCATCTCCTCGATCCGGCGGCGGATGGTCGAGGCCGGCTTTACCGAGTTCCAGACCCCGATCCTGACCGCCTCGAGCCCCGAGGGCGCCCGCGACTATCTCGTCCCGAGCCGGGTCCATCCGGGCAAGTTCTACGCGCTCCCGCAGGCGCCGCAGATGTTCAAGCAATTGATCATGGTCGCCGGCTTCGACCGCTATTTCCAGATCGCCCCCTGCTTCCGCGACGAGGACGGCCGCGCCGACCGCTCGCCGGGCGAATTCTACCAGCTCGACTTCGAGATGAGCTACGTCACCCAAGAGGACGTCTTCCAGGCGCTCGAGCCGATCCTCGCCGGGGTCTTCGAGGAGTTCGCCGGCGGCAAGAAGGTCACCCCGGCCGGCGAGTTCCCGCGAATCCCCTACAAGGAGGCGATGCTCAAATACGGCTCCGACAAGCCGGACCTCAGGAACCCGATCCTCATCTCCGACGTCTCCAGCCACTTCGAGGGCTCGGGCTTCGGCCTGTTCGCCAGGATCGTCGAGGGCGGAGGGACCGTCCGCGCTATCCCGGCGCCCGGGACGGCCGGCCTCAGCCGCAAGTTCTTCGACGACATGAACGACTGGGCCCGCTCCGAAGGCCATGCCGGCCTCGGCTACGTCACCCAGAAAGGCGGCGAGCTGGGCGGCCCGATCGCCAAGAACCACGGCGAGGAGGGGATGCGCAGGCTGGTCGCCGAGCTCGGGCTGGGCCCGGACGACGGCATCTTCTTCGCCGCCGGCAAGGAGATGCAGGCGGCGAAGCTCGCCGGAGCGGCCCGAACCCGGGTCGCCGAGCAGCTCGGGCTGATCGGCGAGGACGAGTATCGCTTCTGCTGGATCGTCGACTTCCCGATGTTCGAATATGACGAGGAGGCGAAGAAGGTCGACTTCAGCCACAATCCCTTCTCGATGCCGCAGGGCGAGCTCGAGGCGCTGGAGACCAGGGACCCGCTCGACATCCTCGCCTTCCAGTACGACATCGTCTGCAACGGCGTCGAGCTGTCGTCGGGCGCGATCCGCAACCACCGCCCCGACATCATGTACAAGGCGTTCGAGATCGCCGGCTATTCGAAGGCGGACGTCGACTCGAACTTCTCCGGGATGATCAACGCCTTCAAATACGGCGCCCCGCCCCACGGCGGATCGGCCCCCGGGATCGACCGGATCGTCATGCTGCTCGCCGGCGAGCCCAACATCCGCGAGGTCGTCCTCTTCCCGATGAACCAGCGCGCCGAGGATTTGATGATGGGCGCCCCGGGCGTGGTCAGCGCCAAGCAGCTCAGGGAGCTCAACATCCGGATCGTCGAGCCCGCGGGCGCCGCGAAGAAGGATCCGGCAAAGGCGGTGGCTCCGGAATAGGGTTGGGAGGGGAACTGTCCCACCTTCCGTTCGGGCTGAGCTTGTCGAAGCCCTCTCCTTTCTTCTACCCCAAGGGTGGAAGGAAAGCCCTTCGACAGGCTCAGGGCGAACGGTGGTGCGGTGACGATCTCCCTCTCTGACTACGAGTCCGGCGCCCGCTACCGCGGCAATTATTCCGACGACCTCGCCGCTTTGCAGGAGCGGCTGTCGCGGGTCCTCGTCGCCCATATCGTCCACAAGCGCCGGAGCCTGATCGTCTGCGAGGGCTGGGACGCGGCGGGGAAGGGCGGGGCGATCCAGCGGCTGACCTCGGGCTGGGACCCGCGCGCCTTCCGGGTCTGGCCGATCAAGGCTCCGACCGAGGAGGAGAAGGCCCGCCACTTCCTGTGGCGCTTCTGGAACAAGCTTCCGGGCGCCGGTGAGATCGCGATCTTCGACCGCAGTTGGTACGGCCGCGTGCTGGTCGAGCGGGTCGAGGCCTTCGCGTCCGAGGCCGAGTGGCGCCGGGCCTATGACGAGATCAACGAGTTCGAGGCCCAGCAATCCTATGACGGGACGAGCATCGTCAAATTGTTCTTCCACGTCACCCAGGAGACCCAGGACGCTCGTCTGAAGGCCCGGCTCGACCATCCCTGGAAGCGCTGGAAGGTCACCGCCGAGGATTTCCGCAACCGGGCGCGGCGCGACGATTATCTCGCCGCCGCCCAGCAGATGTTCGAATGCACGAACACGCGCTGGGGCCCGTGGACGGTGATCGACGGCAACAACAAGAAGGCGGCCCGGATCGCCGCTTTGACCGCGGTCGCCGACGCCCTCGAGGCGGCCTGCCCGGTCAAGCCTCCGGAGGCCGACCCGGAGGTGCAGCGCCTGGCGCGCGAGGCATTCGGATAATGCTCCCCGGCGAAGGCCGGGGCCCAGGGTCCGGGGCACTGCGGACTGGGCCCCGGCCTTCGCCGGGGAGCGCCTGGATCTGCTAATTGCAGACGCCGGACCTGCCCGCGGGCAGGAACGCCAGCCGCTGGTTCGGATAGTCGAACGCCAGGGTGAACCGTTCGAGCACGTCGCGACCGATGGTCCCGGCGCTTCCTTCCCGGCTGACTCCGCCGGTTCGGAAGGCGACCTCGAGATCGCGATAGTCCTGGCCGGCGAATTTGAAGTCGGCGAGGCGCCCCACCTCGACGGCGAAGCTCCCGCCCGAGCCGAGCACCTGCACCTTCCGCGTCGGCCTGTCGCGGAGCATCGCGTTGCGCTCATGGAACGGCCTGGCGAAGTCGACGGTCCCGGAATTGCCGGTATCGATCTGGAAGAGGCCCGCCAGGCCCTCGGCGACGCCCGGGAAGGCGGGCGTTGCGTCGATATGCTCCAGCCTCTGCCAGCGGGCGCCTCGCGGGAGCCGGTAGGCCGCCGGATCGCAGATCCGGACCCGCCTTCCGCCCTCCCCCCATTCGACCACGGCCCGGGCGAACAGGTCGTAGCCGAGAGTCCCCATTCGGCGCTCGCCGGGCGGCGCGTTGCTGGCGCCGAGGTCCATCGCCCGGAAGACCGGATTCTCGATCCGGATCCGGCCGACGGCGAGGCTCCTGGCGCGGCGCCAGGTCCCCTCGACCGGCTTGCCGTCGGCGCCGGCCGACCTGTGGGTGCCGATCACCTCCATGCCCAGCGCCTCGGCGACGGACTCGTCGATGATCGACGTATCGGCGCCCGAATCGAGATGCCACCAGCCCTCGCGGCGGTCGTCGGCCACGGCCCGGACGTAGACGTGGCCGGGAGTTCCGGAGGGGAAGGGCGCGCCCTGCCGGGTCGCCAGCGCCGCCGGCCGGGCCCGGTCGAAACGATAGTCCAGAGGCGGCCGCGGCCGATCGAACAGGGAGGCCGGGGCGAGCGGCCGGACCGAGACGACGTTCCGGCTCGATTTGTCCCGGTAGCTCGTCTCCACGGCGAACGGGAAGCGCACGCCCGCGACGTTCCGGTAATCGCGGTAGCGTTGGGTGAAGGGTCCGCGCTCGTAGGGGACGACGATCCGATCGGGCAGCCAGGTGAGGCGATCGACATAGACGGTCGCTCCCGCGACTCCGCCGGGCAGCGACAGGGCCAGCGCGATCTCGCGCGAATCGCTCTGCTCGGGCAGCACCCTGGCCTGAACGCCGCTGTTCGGGTCGAGCCACCAATGCCCGCGAACCCAGAGCGGCCAGGCCGCCTTCTCGCGCTGGCGCAGCGAGGCGGGGACGAACATGTCTCGCCGGGAGTCGAACTGCCATCCGAGCCTGCCGTCGTAGAGGAATTCGCGCTCGTTGCGGAGCTTCCCGCCGCGGGTGCCGAACTGGATCCGGAACGTCCGGGCCTCGTCCGACTCGGTGATCTCGAAGGCTTGGCCGAACGAGCCGAGGCGTTCCTGGCCGACGGCGGCGCGCACGTTCCGCAGGACCTGCGCGGTCGCGGGAACCGCCGCCGCCGGGGCGTCGGCCTGCGCGGCCGACGCCGCTCCGGAAAGGGAGGCGGCCGTCATCGGAGCCAGGACCGCCATCAGTGTCAGAAGAGCTTTCATTATCGACCTCGAGCAAGTTCGAAGGTTCAGACGAAAGCCGGGACGCGATTGGATGCCGCAGCTACAAATTTGTTTTCAAACGCAAAACGCCGACTGGCGTCAGTCCGGGGCGGCGGGATAGCGGATCGCGACGATTTCCAGCTCGCGCTCCCCGGCCGGCAGGGCGACCCGGCGAAGATCGCCGACGGCGGCGCCGCGAATGGCCCGGCCGATCGGCGAGGTCCAGGCGATCAGGCCGTTGGTCGCGTCCGTCTCGTCCTCGCCGACCAGGGTGACGATGCGCTCTTTGTCCTCCTCGTCGACGAGTGTGACGGTCGCGCCGAACCAGACTTTCGACCGCTCCGGCTGCGCCGCCGGGTCGACGACCTTGGCGTCCTTCATCCGCCGCGACAGCCAGCCGAGGCGGCGGTCGATCTCGCGCAGGCGCTTCCGGCCGTAGATATAGTCGCCATTCTCGGATCGGTCGCCATTGCCCGCCGCCCAGGCGATGGTCTCGACCAGCTTGGGCCGCTCGAGCGCGAACAGCGCCTCATATTCCTCGCGCAGCCGGCGGTAGCCCGAGGGGGTGATGTAGTTGGGACGATCGGTCATGACCCGCGACGAAGTACCACTTCGTCGCGTCCTTTTCAGCCCGGTCCGCTCTTGCCGAGATAGTAGGACAGGCGGTTCGCCGGGCCGCCGCCGCGCTGGGCTCGGAGGGCCTCGTAGACGACCGCATTCTCGAGCACGCGCTGAACGTAATTGCGGGTCTCGGAATAAGGGATGGCCTCGATCCAGGCGACGATGTCGGTGCCGCCGCGCGGATCGCCGTTGGCGCGGACCCATTTGCGGACGTTGCCGGCGCCGGCGTTGTAGCTCGCCACCGCCATCGCCGCCTGGCCGCCCCATTCGTCGAGCAGCCGCCCGAAATAGCTCGAGCCGAGCATGACGTTGTAGGCCGGGTCCGAGGTCAGCCGGCCGAAATCGTAGGGCAGGCCGATCTTGCCGGCCTGCTCGCGCGCCGTCCCGGGCATCAGCTGCATCAGCCCGCGGGCCCCGGCGTGGCTGACCGCGGCCCGGTCGAACGAGCTTTCCTGACGCGTGATCCCGTGCGCGAGGGCCCAGTGATGCTGATAGGCCGCGGGCAGGGTCACTTCGGGGAATCCGGCCGGATCGTAGAAGCTCAGGCCCTTGTTGCGGGCCTCGCGGGCGACCCAGACTCCGAGGTCCGGACGCCCGATCGTCCGTCCGAACTGGGCGGCGAGGATCCGGTCGCTCTCGGTCTCCGCCTCCTCGGCGACGGCCCGGACGAAGAGCGACTGGTCGCTCCATCGCCCCATGTCGCCGAGCGCCTTTGTCGCCTGGACCAGGGGCCGGGCGGCGAAGGCCGAGCGCTGCGCCGCCGACGGAGTCGCGGTGGCGGGGGAAGGGGGAGTGACCCGCCGCCCGAGCCGTTCCAGGGCGAGCTGGCCGTAGAACTGGTCGGGGTTCGCCGCCGCCTGCTCCAGCCAGCTGTTCGACTGGGCCTGCTGGCCGGCGTTGAACGCCGAGCGGGCCGCCCAGTAGAAGCCCTTGGTCCGGGTCTGCGAGGAGCGGGCGGCTCGGCCGTAGAGGTCGAACATCCGGGCCGCGTCGGAATGGCGGCCGAGCTTCTGGGCGGCGGTCCCGGCGAGCCAGGCGAGGTTGGTATATTCGTCGCGCTCGCCATAGGGACGGGCGCTGACCTCGGTTCCGGCCGGATAGGCGTCGTCGAGCTGCGAGGCGATGCCGTAGGCCATCGACCATTGCGCGTCGTTGGCGGCGCCGCGGGCGAGCGTGACCATCGTCTCGAACCATTTCTCGGCACTGGCCGGAGGTCTCGACAGGCGGTGCGGCTGGGCCATGAGCTGGCGGGCGGCGAGGCTCTGGCCGGTGGCCCGGAGCCAGTTGGCGCGGTCCATCAGGAGGCCGGGATCGCCCTCGACGGTTCCGAGCATGGCGAGCCGGCTGGCGGCGTCGGAAGCCCGGGTCTGGAGGGCCAGGCGGGTCGCGTAGAGCGCCTGCCGCTGCGGCGACGCCAGCGGCAGCTGCCGGGCCGCGCTCTGCGTGTCGCCGTTGCCGAGCAGCGCTTCGAGGCGCGAATCATGATCGGCCGGGGTCAGGCGGCCGGCGAACTGGCCGAGGATCCGGGCCTCGTCGGCCGGAGGAAGGACTCCGCCGGTCCAGGCCCTGCGAGCGGCCTCGGCCGCCTCGTCGCCCCGGCCCGAAGCCTGCAGGGCGAAGGCGTGGCGCGCATGCCCGGCCGGAGTGAGCGGCGGGAAGGCGCTGAAGAAGCCGATCACGTCATGAGCGCCGCCGCCGTCGGAATTGGCCTTCTCGGCGGTCCGGCGCATCGCGGTCTCGCCGGGCCAGCCCCGGTGGCCGATCAGGAAGGAGGCGTAAGCGGAGAAGGGCAGGCTGTCGGTCTGCCTCAGGCTGCTCCAGCGGGCGATATCGGAGGCGACCGCCGCCGGGACGGCCGGATAGGCCGGGGCGGGCGGAGGCTGGATCCGCGGCGGCATCGGCGGCTGGACGACGCTCTGCACCGCCGCCGGCAGGATTTTGGCCACGTGCACCGGCCGGACCCCGGTCGCGACCGCCCCGACGGACATTGCGGAGACGCCCAACAGGCTCAGGACCAACGCTTTTTTCTGCATGCTGGACAGAATGCCAACCCCCTCCTTATCAGGCCGTGAACGGCCGTCGCTCGATTTGTCTTCTTATTGACGGCCTGCAGCTTCACGGAAAGGAGTCCAATCATGTTCCGCGGGTCGATCCCGGCTCTGGTGACGCCTTTCCGGGACGAAGCGTTGGACGAGGGCGCTTTTCTCGACTTCGTGCGCTGGCAGGT
>DASQJV010000197.1:0-3193 GCA_035630855.1 Allosphingosinicella sp.
ACCCTAAGGCCTTCATCACTCACGCGGCATTGCTGGATCAGGCTTTCGCCCATTGTCCAATATTCCCCACTGCTGCCTCCCGTAGGAGTCTGGGCCGTGTCTCAGTCCCAGTGTGGCTGATCATCCTCTCAGACCAGCTAAAGATCGTAGCCTTGGTGAGCCTTTACCTCACCAACTAGCTAATCTTACGCGGGCTCATCCTTCGGCGATAAATCTTTGGACTTACGTTATTATCCGGTATTAGCAGTCATTTCTAACTGTTATTCCGAACCGAAGGGCAGATTCCCACGCGTTACGCACCCGTGCGCCACTAGACCCGAAGGTCTCGTTCGACTTGCATGTGTTAGGCATGCCGCCAGCGTTCGTTCTGAGCCAGAATCAAACTCTCAAGTTAATGACCGACAACCACCCCGAGGGAAAACCCGAGGAAGAGGCCGGCATCTCTGGGAGCCGTTCCTGCACTTCACATATACTGTGGATATGTAACGAGACATGTAGGACCTACCGCCGAAGCAAGCTTCGTACGATCGATCCATGGAACGGCTTAGCTTTAACCGACCAACGACACCCAGAGGCTGTCGCTGACCGGGGCCGCCGCCCACATGTCCCTTCATCTAAACCGACAATGTCAAAGAGCCGCGACTTCCTCTCCCCTTTTTACCGGGGCAACCGGGTTACCGATTGAGAAGACGCAGACGGGTCGGGCAAAACCGCCCCGCCGGTGAAGGGCCATATATGGAGGCGATTCGCCGCCGTCAATGGCTTTTTTCGGAAACTTCCCGAAGCCTGGCAAGCTTGCCAAACCCGGCGCCGGAGCGCCGGCGCCGCGCCCTTTTCGCCGGCCTGGGCCGGAAAGAGGAAGCGGAGCTGGAGGGTTTCCGAAAAACCGCGCCCCGTCGCCGGGCCGCGCCTTCCGAGCCTATCTAGTCGGGACCGATCCCGCCTTCAAGGCCCTCGTCGTAACTTTTTCAAAGAATGTCAGCAACTTAGGTCAAAAAGATGCCGGTCGCCGCCAACGGATGGCTGATCTAGATAAGGCTTTGCGGGCTTGCAACCCCCCGAATCGGGCGGCCGCCCAAAAAAAGCTCAGGCGCCCTGGATATAGGCCCGCATGGCCTCGGCCTCCTGCTCGATCTGGCTGATGCGGTAGGCGACGAGGTCGCCGATCGAGACGAACCCGATCAGCCTGCCGCCGTCGACCACCGGCAGATGACGGATCCGGCGCCGGGTCATCTGCGACAGAGCGGCGAGGATCGAGACCTTCGATTCGATGGTGATCGCCGGCGCCGTCATCACCCGGCTGACCGGCCAGTCGAGCATCGCCGAGCCGTCGCTCGCCAGGCAGTAGATGACGTCGCGCTCCGACATGATGCCGACGACCCGATCGCCGTCGAGGACCGGCATCGCCCCGATCTTCTTCTCGGCGAGCAGGGCGACCGCGTCGCGCACCACGGTTCCCGCTTCCACGCTGACGATGTCCCTCGGCTTGCCCTCGATAATGGCGGCGATGGTCATGACCGGCCTCCCTGTGCTGGCGCGAATCGCGGGCAATGTCCCACGCGCCCGGCCCGAATGGAAGACGCCTGCGCTCCGGGCCGGTTCCCCCGCCCCGAGGCGCCGGCCCAGCGAACGGATAGAGCCGAAACGGCTTCAAATCCTTTTGACACTCCGCGCCGGCCGAGGATGGTGGCCGCCGCCCGGCGCCGTCCGGCGCTCCGGGGATTTCAAGGGGATGCGAAAATGACCGATTCGACCGTGGGATATTATCTGATCAAGGCGCTGGTCGGGCGCCAGAACATGCCGGGGAGCCCCGAGCTGCACCTGACCCTGGGGGTGGACGCGTCGAGCGGCCAGGCCAACGGATCCGCCGAGATCACCCAGGCCCTGCCGCCGCCTTACGGAAGCACCCATATCCCCCATGTCACCGGCACCGTCCGCCATCTCGGCTTCGGCCCGGACCTGCGCGTGGTCGCGGTCAAGGGCCAA
The DNA here is from genome assembly GCA_035630855.1 of Allosphingosinicella sp. Taxonomy (GTDB): domain Bacteria; phylum Pseudomonadota; class Alphaproteobacteria; order Sphingomonadales; family Sphingomonadaceae; genus Allosphingosinicella. The sequence continues at coordinate 1,987 of DASQJV010000197.1, forward strand.
TATGTCGTGTCGGTGCCGCCGCCGGCGATCGGCTCCTACCTCGCCAATTTCTCCGCGACCCTGGTGCTCAAGGCCGACGGCAGCGGCGAGGGCAGCTTCAGCTACGGCGACACCACGATCACCGACTGCACCGTCACCAACGAAGGCTGAGCGGAGCGGCGCTTCGCCGATTCCGAAAAGGGCGGCCGGGCGGTCTTCGTCCGGCCGCCAGTTTCTTTCCGCCGCGCCTTGATGATCGGCCGCGCCGCCGCCACATGGCGGCCATGCCGCGCCACGATCCGATCCCGCCCAAGGCCGAGGCGCCCGCGCTCGCCTGGTCCCGCTACAAGAGCATGATGAAGTGGATGGCGCTGGCTTCGGCGATCGCCGCGGCGCTGGCGGTCGCCTATCTCAAGGCGACCAGCGACGCGATGCCGTGGCAGATGGTGCTCGCGACGATCGGCGGAGTCTTCCTGTCGGTGCTGCTCGGAACCGCCCTGATGGGCCTCGTCTTCCTGTCCGACCGGACCGGGCATGACGAGGCGGCGTCGGGCAAGGAGCAAAGGCCGTGAACGAGAGCAAGCGCGAGCCGATCCTGCGGGTGGTGCCGAGGCCGGGCGACATCAACTCCAACGGCCATATCTTCGGCGGCTGGGTCCTCTCCCAGATGGACATCGCCGCCGGCATCGTCGCCGCGCGCGAATCGGACGGGCCGGTGGCGACGGTGGCGGTGGACGCGATGAAGTTCCTCGCTCCGATCCTGCTCCACGATCTCATCTCGGTCTACGCCTGGGTCGAGCGGATCGGCCGGACCTCGATCGCCATCCGAATCGACGTGATCGCGATCCGCGACCGCGGCGCCCGGGAGGTGAAGGTGACGGAAGGGCTGTTCACCTTCGTCGCGCTCGACGAGAACCACCGCCCGCGCGCGGTGAAGCGCCAGGGTCCCTAGGATCCGCCGAATCGGTAGCGCAGGGTGGCGCTGCCGTTGGCGGGGATCGTCACCGCCCAGAGCGGGCGCCCGTCGCGGCGGCCGAGCGCGGTCTCGGAGATCAGCTGCATCGAGCCTTCGGCCAGGACCGCCTCGAAGCGGACCGGAGCCGGCTGGGCGTTGGTCACGGTCAGCTCCCAGTCGCCGCCCTCGCCCTCGCCCGGGCGGTCAGGCTGTTCCCGGGCGAGGGCGAGGGCGGCGACTGGGAGCTGACCGTGACCAACGCCCAGCCGGCTC
>DASQJV010000198.1:0-2820 GCA_035630855.1 Allosphingosinicella sp.
TTATGCTGCGAGTTGCGGTAGGTATATTCGAACTGTCCGATGTTGCGCCGGTAGGAATCGATCTGCTGGCTCTGCTTCTGGTAGGCGACCGAGCCGAGGATCCCGAACGTCTCGCCGAGCCGCTTCGAGAACAGGCCGGTAAGCCTCGGATTCCAGCTGCTGCCGTTCTCGCGATACTCGGCCTCGGCGCCGGCCGCGAAGCGGTCGGTCTTGAAGCTGAGCGGCCGCCCGGTGGTCAGGTCGATGATCGCTCCCAATGAGCCTTCGTCGTTCGCCGCCGAGGTCGTCTTGGTCACCGTGATGTTGCTGAACAGCTCGGAGGCGAAGATGTTGAAGTCGAAGCCGCGCGAGCGGTTGGCGCCGGCGTCCGACGTATTGCCGCCGGAGACGGCGAGCGCGTCGGCGCCGTTCAGGCGGGTCGTCTGGAAGTCGCCGCCGAGGCCGCGCACGGTGATCGTCCGGCCCTCGCCATTGTCGCGGTCGATCGACACGCCGGGAAGGCGCTGGATCGATTCGGCGAGGTTGGCGTCCGGGAAGTCGGCGATATCCTCCGCCGTGATCGAATCGATGATCTGGTTCGAGCGGCGCTTCTGGCTGAGCGCGTTCTGGAGCGAGGCCCGGAAGCCGGTGATGACGATCTCCTCCTCGCCGACCGCCTCCTGCTCCGCCGCCGTCGTCGCCGCGGCGCCGTCGGGCAGGGTTTGCTCGGCCGTCGCGGAGTCCGCCGGGGCCGGAGTTTCGGCCGGATCGGCTGGAGCCTGGGCGGCGGCCGGAGCGGCCGCGATCAGGCCGGCGAGGATCAGGGCGCCGGTGGACGCGGAGCCGGCGAACGCCGCTTTTACAGTGAGTGCCAATGGAACCTCCATCTCCGGGATACCCGCCGGTTCTTCCGGTCGGGAAAAATGCTGCTACCGGTGTCATCGAGGAGAGGGACGAAAGGGAAATGAGTGGCGGCGCTGCCGCCCCGATCCGTCCGATTGCCCCCCGCCGACGAGAAAATGTCACCGGTGTCAGCGGGTTATAAGCGCGATCCTGCCGGTTTCGCAAGGGCCCTGAGCGTCCCGGCCGGACCTCCGCCCGGCCTCCATCGCCAGGCCCGGCGAAGCGAGCCATTTGCGCCGCGGAGGCTCCGCTGGATTGCTTCGTCGCCGCGCTCCTCGCAATGAAGGGGGCGACATGCCCGACGATCCCGCTTTCTACCTCTTCGCGCTTCCGGCGGTGATCCTGATCGGCCTCGCCAAGGGCGGCTTTACCGGGCTCGGTGCGCTGGGCACGCCGCTGATGGCGCTCGGCGTCGACGATCCGGTCAGGGCCGCGGCGATCCTCCTGCCGATCCTGATCGCCCAGGATGTCGTCAGCGTCGCGACCTTCCGGAAGAGCTGGAACGGCCCGGTGCTCGCCGCCATGCTTCCCGGGGCGGCTGTCGGGATCGGGCTCGGCTGGCTGCTGGCGGCCCGGATCTCGTCCGACGCGGTGATGGCGGCGCTGGGCGCGATATCGATCCTGTTCGGCGCCTATCGGCTCGCGGTCGAGAGGGGAGGGCGGATCGCCGCTTCGTCCGCCTCCCCCGCCTGGGTCGGAAGCCTGTTCGGGATCGCCGCCGGCTTCACCAGCCAGATCGCCCATGCCGGCGGGCCGCCCTTCCAGATGTGGGTGATGCCAAGGAAGCTCGAGCGCGACGTCTTCGTCGGCACCTCGGCCATCTTCTTCGCGATCGTCAACTGGATCAAGGTCCCGGCCTATGTCGCGCTCGGCCAGTTCACGATCGAGAACTGGCTCGCCGCCGCGGCCCTGCTCCCGCTCGCCGTCCTCGCCAGCCTCGCCGGAGTGAAGCTGGTCCGCCGGGTGTCGATGGAGCGTTTCTACGTCATCGTCTACGTTCTGATGATCGTCGCCGGCGGCAAGCTCCTTCTCGACGGCACCGGCCTGGCCTGAGCGGCCGGATGCCGGGCTCGGCGAAGCGCCTGCTCCTGGCGGTCGATGAACTCGATCACCCGGTCGACAGTGGCCTGCCGCGGCCTCCGGCCGTCGCGCAGGTTCATGACGAAATTGGGATCGCCGACGGCGTCCCGGCCGAGCCTCGACGGGGCGGTCTTGGAAGCGCGAAGGTAAAGATCGATGCGATCGAGGATCATTGGGAAGCTCCGAATCGGTGATTTCCTATCCTCCCATGTAAAATCCTACTTGTCTAGGACAATTCCTGCCGCTATAACGCTTCCATGGACCGGTTCGACCAGCGCGAAGCCCTCGATCGCCTCCTCCGGGAGCGGGGCGAGGATTATGCCGGGCTGTCGCGTCTGATCGGCAAGAACCCGGCCTATATCCAGCAGTTCATCAAGCGCGGAACGCCGCGCAAGCTGGACGAGGACGACCGCCGCACCATCGCCCGCTTTCTGGGCGTGAGCGAAGCCGAGCTCGGCGCTCCGGCGGTTGAGCAGGGCGACGGTTCGACGGAAGGGCTGATCAAGGTCCCCCGCCTCGACGTCGGCGCGTCCGCAGGCCCCGGGGCGATCAACGATTCGGAAGGCGCCATCTCCCATATCGCCTTCGATCCCAAATGGTTGCGGCAGCTCTGCAAGGGCGGCACCAACCGCCTGTCCTTCATCCGCGTGCAGGGGGATTCGATGAGCCCGACCCTCGCCGACGGCGACGATATCCTGGTCGACGGAGCGGACGGCGCCGACCGGCTGCGCGACGGCATCTACGTTCTTCGCCGCGAGGAGTCGCTGATGGTCAAGCGCCTCGCCATTAACCCCTTCGCCGCCCGGGCGACAATCAAGAGCGACAATCCGGCCTATCCGGAATGGAAGGATGTCGACC